>NZ_JAAVJB010000029.1 GCF_012034385.1 Streptomyces spiramenti | reverse complement strand
CAGCCGGCCGGTCGCGGGGCGACGGTCCGCGACCGGCCGGCGGGTCGCGCTCAGCGGGTACCGGCCGTCAGGCGGGGCCGCTCGCCCTGCCGGGGTTCACACGCGGTTCCACGCGTCGCGGAACTGGTCTCGGGCCTGCCGGGTCGGAGGTCGCCGGTAGTTGTGGATCACCTGCCATGCCGTGAGCTCGACGTCGCGCAGCCACAACTCACCGGTCGTGCTCGCAGGCCCGGGGAAGCCGCCGCTGTCCGTGAGGTGCTCTCCCACGAGCAGGGCGGTGGCCGCGCGGTGCTCGGTGGACATGGTGCCGACCGCGTCCAGGAGCCTGTCCGCGAGTCCGGCACCGTGGCCGTCCAGTGCGGCGACGACCCCGATCTTGATGTTGCCCGGCAGCAGCGTGGCAGACCCCGCGGCCTTCGTGAGTCGGAGCCAGAAGTCCTGCTGGTCCCCCGTCCCCTCCCCTGCCGCCGCCGGTGTCGGCAGCAGGGCGACCAGTGCCAGCAGGTGCCCGGTCGCGGCGTAGGCGGCCGAGGACGCCGCGGCGAGGGCGGCTATCCGTCCGACCCGTCCTGCCGACAGGCTGCCGGCCTCCTGGTCGGCGGGGATCTTCAGGTCGTGGCGCATGTAGTCGGCCAGCGGTTTGGTGTTGAAGTAGTTCGGCAGCACAGGTGTCCCCTCCTGGCGCGCAGCGGGTGTCGGGCCGATCGTGCCAACTGCTCCCGCCGGTGAACAGACCGCTTTCGGCACGAACACCACGCCCCGTGGCCGGACGGTTCGTCCTCCACGGGGATCCGGACGGCCGAGACTGCCGCGGAGCGAGAGGTTCCGGGGCGGTCCCGCGGGCGAACGCCCCGCCGCGTCGGCTTTCTCGTGTTTGGCCGACCTCACTCCCGGGGCAGGCTCGGACGGCTGCGCCGCGGGCCCGGCGCGGGAGTGGTCGGCGGCCGTGTCCCGGCCGGAGGCGTCGGGTGGCGGCGTGCCGGGCGGCGGTCGCGCCGGAAGGGGCGGGGATGTGAAGGGCCGTGGGAAGAAGGCCGTGCGGCGTCGCAACCGGCGGGCCGCAGTGGCGGCGGCAGCTGTTGTCGGCGGGGTGGTGCTGCTGTTCTGGGAGCGGTTGTGGCCGTTCGTGGCGGCAGCAGCCGTGGTCGGAGCGGCCGGGGCCGGTGCGTGGTGGGCGTGGCGGACGCATCGGAGGCTGCGGACCGGTGACGCCCGGTGGCGGCACCAGGACCGGCTCGCCGTGAGCCATCGCTCGGTCGCGACCGTCGACGGGATGGACGAGACCGAGTTCGAGCACCTCACCGCCGGGTTGCTGCGTCGCGACGGCTGTACCGGGGTGGAACGCATCGGCGGCTCGGGGGACAGGGGCGTCGACGTGCTCGGGCGGCTGCCCGACGGTCGGCGGCTGATCGTGCAGTGCAAGCGGTACGCCCCGGGCCGGTCGGTGACGAGCCCGGACATCATCCGGCTGGTGGGATCGACCGTGCACTACGGAGCCGAGATCGCGATGGTCGTGACCACCACACGGCTGACCGGCCCGGCGGTGAAGGACGCCGCCCGGCACGATGTGGTGACGATCTCTCGGGACCACCTGGGGCACTGGCTGAACGGCGCCTCGCTGTCCGCCCTGATGCAGGTGTCGGAGGGAGGTCACGGGGCCCGGGGCCATCTGGGGCGATGGAACAACACGTACGGCAGGCGTCCCGGACGTCGCCGCTCGGACGCGAGGCCACGGTCGGGAAGGGACCAGGGTCGGTGAACCGCCCGCGTCGGCCGAGCCAGGTGGCTCACGGAGCGCGCAGGGCGGGAGGTGCGGCGGAGCACGGCCGCGCCGCCACCGACGTCCGACGCGGGCGCCGGCGGCCGGTGGCGTCCGGAGCGGCAGCCCTCATCGAGCGGGGTCGGGAACGTCGGAGCGGGGACGTTCGGCAAGTCGGCGGAAGCGGCCGGAGGTGGCGAGGACCAGAGCGAGAGCCACCTGTCCCACGGCGCAGACTGCGAGAAGCAGGCCGGCTCCTCCGCCGTTCTCCGCAAACCGCGGAACGGCGCCGCTCGCCGCTTCGGCGAGGGCGCCCCCGTCATGGAACCACCTCTCGGCGAGCAGACCGCCGAGGACGACGGCCGGTGGGAAGAGTCCCTGGCCAAGGAGCCGACGGACGCCGAAGACGGTCGCCTGTATCCCCGGGGGCGTCCGCTCCTGCCAGATCGCGGTCGCCTGCGCGTTGGAGATCTGGACACCGGCCTGGGTGAGAAGGTGGGTGAGGAACCACAGCGGCGGCACCACGGCCAGGGCCAGTCCGAGCCGACCGAGGAGCGCTCCTGCGGCGAGGGCGCAGACGATGACCGCGAACCGGCTGCCCCGGCCCCCGACCAGCACGACGACGACCGCGCCGAGCAACAGGCCGACGGGCCCCGCGACGTTGAAGACCGCGAGGTTCCATGCCTCGGTCCCGGCAGCGGAGGAGGAGACGATGTAGACCGTGACGACGGCGGTGGCCGTACCTGCGAAGAAGTTGACGCCCGCGTAGACGCATTGGAGGGCCCGGAAGCCCGGGTGGGCGAAGATGAAGCGGAAGCCGCGCCGGGTTCCGGCGAAGGGCCGGAGAGGCCGGCGCTCCCTGGTACCCGGCCCCGACGACCGGCGGATGGTGGCGGCCATCGCCGCTGCCGCCGCGAAGGTCACGGCCTCCAGTGCGAAGACGGCCGCCGGGGTGACCGTCGAGTACAGCGCGGCGCCGACGAGGGGGCCGGAGACGGTGGGGACGGTCTCGATCAGCGAGGTGAAACCGTTGACGCGGCTGAGATCGCGCTCCGGACGAAGCTCCCGGACACAGGCGGCCAGGGTGGTGGACACCGCGGCTTTCACGGTCCCGGCGAGGAACACCAACAGCAGGATCACCCGGAGTCCGGCTCCGTCCTCGGCGGTGAACCGCCAGACCTGCCAGGCGAGCAGCAGGGACAGCACGGCGAGCAGGGCGTTGCCGGCGCAGACGACGTGACGGCGGGCGAAGTGGTCACTGACGGCGCCGGCCAACGGTGCCAGGTAGATCATGCCCAGCGAGCCGACGCCCACGACGAGAGCGAGCGCCGTCGCGTCACCGGTCCCGGCGTAGACGGTGAGCGCGAGACAGAACACAGCAGCGCTGGAACCCAGCAGTGCGAGCAGTTGACCGGCCCACAGCATGCCGAACGCCCGGGAACCGCGACGGACGGGCGTCCCGGCCCGGTCTCGTGGTTGCGACTCGTCAGGCATGGGTCCTTTGCGATGTGGCTCCGGAGCGCGGCAAGGAGCGTAGCCCACGCGCCGAGCGGTGTGACGGGGCTCCGAGCAAGCGACCTGCGGTCCGGTCCCTTTTCGGCCGATGACCGATGACCGATGGTCAGCGGTGCCGGCGGGACTGCGGTCCGCGCTCCCGCAAGAGCGCGGCGCTCGCCCGCCCGCTCACGGCCCGGGCGGCGGGCGGGACGGCACCCTCGGGCGGCTCTGACCCGGTGTCACGGCGGCGGTGCGACACCGGAGACGGCATCACCTCGATCGGCCACGGGTTCGCACACCAGAACGCGCACGCTTTGTCCGGATGGGGGTAGGCGCACCGCCATGTACGAGGACGATGTGGTGGAACTGGCGACAGAAGCGGACAGCGTCCGCCGGCAGATGATCGACGGCAATCTGACGGTGGACGCGGGAGACCGGGCAGCGCTGACATCGGTACAGCGGATGTGCACCCTGGGGTACAGCGCGGCGGCACCGGAGAACTTCGACGAGTACCTCGCCCTGGACCTGCGGCGGGCGGCACGTTGCTCGGGCCACGACCCGGCGCAGAAGCCCGTCGGCACCGTGATACGTCACGCCGCCGAGCTCGTGGAGGCGGGACGCAACCCCCATACCGTGCTCAGCGCGCTCGCTTCCCTCGTGGAGCCCCTGGCCGTCGACCAACGACCGGATGCCGGTGTGCCCGAGCCGCGGGAGGAGCGCACGCCGCTCGACGAACCGAGCTGACGGCGGGTCGGGCCCGGTGTCCGGCACACCTGCGGGGCCGCCCGGACGGGAGGCCCCGCCCGGCCCCCCGTTTCCCAGGTCCGGGTCGGGCCCCCGCCGGGAGCGTGTGGGAGACCCCGCGCCGGGCCCGCGACGCCGGCTACGGCCGCCTGCCGCATTGTCAGGAAGGCCCGAACGCAACCCGGTACGAGGGCGACCCTCCGCCGTGCAGCCGACCGCACCCGACGACGCCGCGAGCCGATCCGACGCGGGGTCTCCCACACGCGCTCAGGCTGTCCGCCGGAGCCACCTTCTGATCTCCGCGTAGTCGCGGCCTGCGAGCCCGTGAGCAGGGTCGACCCGGTGCAGGAGTGCCCGCCGGGGGTGGTGGGCCGCGACCCACTCGCGGTCGACGGCTGTCGGTTCGTCGTCGACCCAGACGAAGGGACGGCCAGCCGCCCACTCCACCAGCGTGCGCGTCTTCCAGTGCAGTCCGGCGTGCTCGTCCTGCTCGTCGGTACTGCGCGGCCCCGGCCAGACCACGACGGGAAGCTTCGGCAGTCCGATGCGCGGCGCCACCAGGTCGTTCGCGTCCGCCTCCCAGGTCGTGGCCCAGACCAGCTCGCAGGGCAGCGCGGCCAGGCGTGCGCCGTGCGCGGGGTCGATCCTGGCGAGGAGCGGATTCGCGTCGCCGCCGGGGGCGATCGGGCGGTGTGTCCAGGTCGGGTACGGCCGGGTCCTCGCCCCGAACGGGATGAGCGGCCCGTCGACGTCGAGGAACAGCAGGGGCCGCTGCCCGGGATCGGCCATGTCGGCAGCATAGGCGGGGCAGCGGGCGGAACCGAGGCGTCCGTTCTCCGGGGGCCGAGAAGCGGGACGCCACTCTCCGCAACCGAGCCGCCACGTCCGCTGTCCGGCCCGGGGCGGGTCCCGCTACTCCGTGCCGTCGAGCAGCGGGCTGTAGCGCAACCGGGTGGCCCGTTCGACGCTGGCGGCCGAGGCGCACAGGCCGAGAGCGGTGTTGGCCCACCACGTGAGGGCCACGGGTGAGTCGAACGTCCCGAACCGCTCGGCGACCGGTGGCACCTGGGACAGGGCCTCGACGATCTGCGGGACGGCAAGACCGAGTGACACCAGCAGCAGCGTCAGTGAGAGCGCGGCCAGGAGTCGGCTCGTCCCCGGGTGCGAGCGCTGGAACCGGCTCCGGCGTCCCTCGGCCGACCGCACGTCGGGAGTGAGGCGATGTTCGACGCCGCCGTGGTCGACGTAGTGGCATCGGCGGAGGCCGAACGCCGTCGGGACGACCTCGATCCTCCCACCGGGCACGGGGAAGACGGCGGGCAGGACCGACGTCGAGTGCTGCCTGCCGTCGACGTAGAGCTGCGCCTTGCCCTCACCCTCCTCCGTGGCGAACCGCTGCCAGTACGGCACGTCCACGGAGTACGTCGCGCGGCGGCCGTCGCCGCCGGTGAGCACGAGGTGGAACAGCGCGCGGGAGAGTGGCTGCCACCAGCGGTAACCACGCAGCGTGCGGCCGTTGCCCGGCTTCAGCCGGCCGGCTGCCTTGCGCTTCTGTCGTTCGCTGAGCATCTTGTTCCGGGACTCCGTGTCGGGTCACGACGGTCGGGCCTGTGCCGGCGAACGCGGCGATCCGGATGTCCGGGGCCGGGTCTCGCCTGGTGTCCGCCCGCGGCACAGGCTTCGGCAGGGGCGCCTCCCATTGCAAACCCTGCCCCTGGGGCAGAGTCAATGACGGGTGCGCCGCGATCGGCGCACGAGCGCTCACCCGCAGCGGCGCCGGCGGGTGCGCAGCAGGACGAGCCCCCGGGCCGGACCGTTCTTCCGTCAGTCGTTCGGCCGCGTGCGGGGACGCGGCCGGCTTCGGCCGGACTGCCGGGCGGAGCACGGTCCGTCGCGGCTCGCCCCGCTGCACGGGCGCGATCGGTGCTCCCCCTCCCGCGGTCGCCGAGATCTGCCGGACCGAGCGCCGGAGCTGATGTGGTGGGACGCTCGGGCTATGCGCATGCTCCGCGGGCCGTCCGAGGCGACCCTGATCCGTCCCGGCAGTGCCCTGTTCACCGCCGCACGGGTCCTGCCGTTCGTGGCGGTGGTCGCGGTGGTCGCCATCGAGCTCTCCCCTGCCCATTTCCTCTACACCGGCCCCTTCCTCACACCTGCTCCGGCGCTGGCCGCGCTCACGATGGGCCCCGCCGGGACGGCGACGGTGGCCGTCGTGACGGCGCTCGCCAGTTGCACCACGGCGACCTACAACCAGGCGTGGGGGAGCCAGCAGGTCTACGCCAACCTGTCGGCGCTGCTGCTGGTCTCCCTGGCCAGTCTCGCGACGAGCGCGGCGCGGGCCCGGAGGGAACGGGAGCTCGCACACGTGCGGCGCATCGCCCAGGTCTCCCAGGACGTGGTGCTGCGGCCGGTGCCCGGCCGCCTGGAGGGAGCGCGGGCCGCGGGCGTCTACCTGGCCGCCGAGGCGGGAGCGCGCATCGGCGGCGACCTCTACGAGGTGCTCTCCACCCCGTACGGCATCAGGGTCATCGTGGGTGATGTCCGGGGCAAGGGGCTGCCCGCGGTGCGCACCACCGCCGCCGTACTGGGCGCGTTCCGGGAGGCGGCCCACTACGAGGCCGAGCTGGCCGACGTGATGACGCGGTGCGAGGCCGCGCTCCGGCGGGAGATATGCCGCGCGGAGGAACTCGTCGAGGCGCCGGGGCCGCACGACCCCGCGGAGCAGTTCGTGACGGCGGTCCTCGCCCAGGTACCGGCCGAGCCCGTCGTCGAACTGGTGAGCCGCGGCCATCCCCCACCGCTGCTGCTCAGCGGCGCGGAGACCCGGCCGCTTGAGGCCGCGGTCCCGTTGCCGCCACTCGGACTCGCGGAGTTCCTCGGCTCCGCCCCCACCCACGCGGAGACCTACCCGTTCGGCCCCGGCGACCGGCTGCTGCTGTACACCGACGGGGTGGTCGAGGCCCGCGACCCCGCCCGGAACTTCTTCGAGCTGAACGCCCACCTGGCGCGGCTCGACGACAGCCCGCCGCAGCAGCTGTTGGAGCGGCTGCGGACGGCCCTCCTCCAGCACGTGCGGGGGCGGCTGGAGGACGACGCCGCCATGGTCGTGGTCGAACGGGACGCGTACACCGCCCCCGCACGCGCCGCCCCCTGACCGGAGGAGCGGGCGTCACGGTGCCGACGGGAAGGACACGCCGGCCAACTCGCACGACCTCTCCCACGTCAGCGCCGCGACCTCCGGGTCGCGGGCGGCACGGTAGATCCTCTCCGCGCTCGCCGCCCCCGTGAGGTGCCCCAAGCCGCGCGGCCCGTAGAAGCGACCGCACCGGGCGCTGGGTCTCGTGGCGGCGCACAACGCGGGGCGCAGGCCGCCCTCGACACGCTGGACCGGCCAACCCAGTGGGGCGAGGAATCGGAACGCCGCGTCGAACGGTGCTCGGCCGCGCCCATGCGCGGGCCGGCCGACTGGAGGTTGGTGGCGGTGGAGCCGGGGTGCGCGACGTTGCTGGTGATCCCCCAGCCGGCAGGCCACGGCCTGGAGTCGCGCTCGGACTGCAGGTCGGACCAGTCCGCGCGCCCGGCCATGACAGCGGCCGGCGCGGACTGCGTCGTCACCCGGGCGGCGCCCGCGACCAGCAGCGGCAGGATCCCGGCGACGAGGGCGACGTGCCCGAGGTGGTTGGTGCCGAACTGCAGCGCGAACCCGTCGGTGGTGGTGTGCCGGGTGGGCGGCGTCATCACGCCGGCGTTGTTGACCAGGATGTGGATCGGGCGGCCCTCGTCGTTGAGCCGGCGCCAGCGCGGCGACCGAACGCAGCGAGGCGAGGTCGAGCACGCGGGTGGAGGAGGTGCCGCCGATCCGGTCGAGTGCCGCTCGTCCCTTGACGGGGTCGCGCACCGGTATGACCACCTCCGCCGCGGCGTCCGCCAGACGGCGGGCGAACCCCAGACCGATTCCGTCACTGCCTCCGGAAACCACAGCCAGTTTGTCCGTGCCCTGCTCCGGGCGAGCGAGGAGTTCGCCGAACTGTGGGAGCGCCATGAGGTCGCCCAACGGTTCGCTGATCGCAAGACGCTGCTGCACCCGGAAGTCGGAGCCCTCGAACTCGACTGCCAGGCGCTCTTCACCGAGGACCGGTCCCAGACGCTGCTGGTCCTCACCACCGGGCCGCGGACCGAGAGCCAGGAGAAGCTGCGGCTGCTGTCCCTCCTGGGCACCGACCGCTTCACGGCCGCGCCCGGCCGGAAGTGACCCCGCGACGCTCCGGGGCGACACGTCGGGAGGTCCAGGGGGCCGGGGCCGTCCGGGCTCCCCGCCGGCAGGAGCGGCGTGCGGCGTGCGGCGTGCGGCGTCACGGTGCCGGCGCGCCCCCGGCGGCGGCCAGCAGGGTTCGAGCCGCCGCCCCGGCCTTGGCGTGGGCGGCGTCGTCGCCCAGCGTCGTAGCGGTGACGTGCGCCCCTTCGTACAGCAAGTGAAGGTGCTCCGCCACGAGCGGGTCCCCTGTCAGATGCCGGAAGAGCCCCAACATCCAGCGCTTCTCCTCGCGGATCGCGTCACCGACCGCCGGGGTGCTGGTGCCCAGCTCCGCCCAAGCGTTGACGAAGGCGCAGCCGCGTGGGTTCCCCGCCGCCCACCGCTCCGCTACGGCGAACACCGCGAGCGCCCGCTCCGGCCCGGCCGGATAGCGGGCGAGTTCCGCCAGAAGCATGGTCTGCCATCGGTGGGCGCGGCGCCCGAGGTACGCCACCACCAGCTCCTGCTTGGAGCCGAACCGCTGGTAGAGGGTGCGCTTGGTGACCCCGGCCGATTCGGCGACGAGGTCCACGCCCACGGCCCCGATGCCCTGCCCGTAGAAGAGCTCCTCCGCCGCGGCCAGGAGCCGCTCACCGGCCGGGGTCGTCGTCGGGTTCGGTGCCGGCGCGAGGCCGTCCAGGTCTTCGGGTGCGCGCATGCTGCTCTCCCCAGAGGTGGGAAACGGGTACACAGCGAGTATACCGACCGGTGTGTTTATATGCGGGCATGAAGAGTTTCGGATGGGCGGGCGCGTTCGTGGTGTTGTGGTCCTCCGGGTTCGTCGGGGCGGTGCTGGCCGGCCCCGCGGGCTCCGTCTCCGGGGTCCTGGCCTGGCGCTACCTGATCACGGCGGCGGTGCTGGTCACCGCCGTGGCACTCACTCGTCGGGCCGTGATCACCGCGCGGGGCGTGGCCGAGCAGTGCGTCATCGGCCTGCTGGCGCACGTGGTCTTCCTCGGCGGTGTCTTCGGGGCGTCCGCCGGCGGTGTCGGGGCGGGCACGGTGGCCCTGGTCTGTGCGATGCAACCGATGCTGGTCATGGTGGTCGGCCGTCTCGCCTGGGACGACTCCGCCCGGCCCGTGCAGGTGGCCGGCCTGCTGGTGGGGCTGCTCGCGGTGGCGGTCAGCGTCGGAGGCGACCTCGGGAGCCTGGGTGCCGGGCTGCTGCTCCCCGTGGCGGGCCTGCTCGGCCTGTCGGGGGCGGCGCTTCTCGAACGCCGGTGGCGGCCGACGGCCGACGTCCTGAGCTGTCTCTGCGTCCAGGTGGCGCTCTCCGCCGGCGTCTTCCTGGCCTTCGCCGCCGTGACCGGCGGGCTCGCCCTGACGGTGACGCCGACGGTCGTGGGCGCGCTGGCCTGGCTGGTGGTGCTCTCCGGACTCGGTGGCTACGCCGCCTTCGCCGTCTGCTTGCGCCGCCTGGGCAGCTCCCGCACGAGCCTGCTGCTCTACCTGACGCCCCCGGTCACCACCGTGTGGGCCTGGGTGATGTTCTCCGAGACCCCGGGAGCTGCGCAGTGGGTTGCCCTGACGCTGGGAGGGGTGGCGGTGCTGCTGTCGTGGGCGACGCCGTCCCGGGGAGCCGGCCGGTCCGCCGCAAGGCCGGTGGCCGAGGCCCCTGCCCCGGGTGGGGCGCGGGCGGGCAGCCGGAGTTGAGACGGAAGGCGGGCAGCGGGCGGAACCCTGCCCCGGGGCGGGCGGGGGCGGGCCGCGCGCCATGAACCGGAGACCGCGCAGCGGGACGGACGGGCCTGGCCGTGCACCGAGACCGCTTCCACCGAGAGCGCGTCCACCGAGGTCGCGGCGCGGATCGCGCCGGGGGAAGCAGCCGGTGAGCCCGCCGTCCGAGCGGGAGATTCGCGCGCTGCGCCGGGACCACGCCCCGTCAACCACCGCCTACCGCCGCGTCCTGGGGCATTGCGGGACGGTCTGGGAGATCGCACAGCTGCTGCTCCGGGATCAGACCGTCGCCGTGGACGAGGACCTGGTGCGCGCGGGGTGCCTGCTGCACGACATCGGGGTGTATCGGATGTACGGCACGGCCGGGCGTCTGGAGGAGGCGAACTACGTGCGGCACAGGCCGCTCGGTCACGACCTGCTCGCAGACGCGGGCTTCCCCACGCGGTTGTGCCGGTTCTGCTCCTGCCACACCGGGGTCGGGCTCAGCCGCTCCGATGTGGTCGAGCAACGGCTCCCGGTCCCGCCTGCCGACCACCTGGCGGAGACACGCGAGGAACGCCTGGCCATGTATGCGGACAAGTTCCACTCGAAGTCGAGGCCCGGCGCACTGCTGACGTACCGCGAGTACGCCCCCGTGGTCGGCAGGTTCGGCGCCGACAAGGTGCGCCGTTTCGCGGCGCTGGCCGGCGAGTTCGGCGTACCCGACCTCACCGGCGTGACGCCCTCACGCCGAGCGCGGTCCGACAGCTGAGCGGTGCCCCCGGCCACGGCCACGATGCGGGGCGACGGCGGGCGCGTTGTGCGTCAGCCGGGGGAACGGGGCGGCGGAACGGTGCGCAGCAGTTCCCAGAGCGGGTGCGAGCCGGACGCCCAGGCTCCGAGGACGGGGCGGTCCACCACCTGCAGCCGCTGCCGCCCGGCGAAGGTGACCGCCGGCGCCGTCACCCGACCGTTGGTGACGATCACCGCGATGTCGGCGCCGTGCACCTGGCGCGCGGTGCCGTTGAGCACCTGGAAGTCCTGCGTTCCCACCGGGGAGCCCGCAGCGCCCTGGCGCCGGTGCTTGCACTGGATCACCCAGCGGCGCCCGAAGGGGTCGGTGGCCGTCACGTCGGCGCCGAGATCACCGGCTCCCCCGACGCGCGCTGCGTCCCGGCAGCCGTCGCGGCGCATCATGTCCCGCACCGCGTCCTCGAAGCACGAGTGGTGCAGGGCGTCCAGCCCCGCGAGTGCTTCGTCCGCGCTCCTACCGCTCGCGGGGCCCCGACGAAACCGGCGCCGCAGCGACCCCGGCCGGTCGGCGCCGGCGCCCAGCGCGAGCAGCGCCGTGAGGACCGCCACCCACCAGACGGCGAGCAGCCGGTCGGTGAATGCCGCCAGGGCGGCGACCCCGAGGAGCACGGGGGCCGCGGCCTCGAAGCTCGGTCGCTGCGCCCGTCGGCGCCCGCCGACCGCACGACCGCGCCGCACAGGGGCGCGGCGCGAGGCCGCGCGGGCGCGGCGAGGGGCTCCGCGGCCACGTGCCGGCGAGCGCCCTCCGGCGCGCGGGCTCACTGTCCTGCCCTGGTGACGCCGCTCGCCAACTCACCGAGGGCGGTGAAGAGGGCCTGGCCGACCGGGGTCGGCGCGATCACGACCCCGAGCGCCAGGACGAGGGCCACGGTCACCTTCTCGTCGGTGCGGCTCCGCGCCTGCGTGCGTCGACACAGACGCGCGACGACCACGACCGCGAGCAGCACGGCCACGTTGACGGTCAGCACTGATCGGACCTCTCCCCACTCGTCCCACACCACTCACAGGAGGCGCCCACCCGCCTCAGCCATCCTGTATAGCGCCATCCGGGAGGATCGCCGACCAATTCCCGATGAATGGCACGAACTGCTCGGAGCTGGCCGAACACGCACGACTCATAAGAAATCAGCACACTATTTCGATGTGCGTGGTCGGCGTGGTCGGCGGGGCGGGGCGGACGACCCGTCAGATCTCGAGAAGCGCCGGGACCGGCCGCGCCGTAGGGTCCGATCGAGGAAGCCGGCCACCCACAGGAGAGTGATGACGATGAGCGGGAGCGCCGAACCGGCGAGCGGCAACGGCTTCTCGGCGGAGGAGCGCGCGGCGATGCGCGAACGCGCCGCGGAGCTCAGAGCGGAGGCGGACCGCCCCAGGGGCGGCAAGGCGGCAGCGGCAGAGCTCGACGTGATGGCGAAGATCGCAGCGATGGCGCCCGCCGACCGCGCGGTGGCCGAGCGGATCCACGCCATCGTCACCACCCACGCGCCCGAGCTCTCCCCCAAGCTCTGGTACGGACAGCCCGCCTACGCGCGAGCGGGCAAGGTGGTCTGCTTCTTCCGCAGCGGCGACGCGGACAAGGAGCCGTACTCGACCTTCGGTTTCACCGCGGAGGCGTCGCTGGACGACGACAGCGGACTCTGGCCCACCTCGTACGCCGTGACCGAGCTGAGCGAGGGAGCGGTGGCCGCGCTGACGGCCCTGGTCCAGCGGGCTGCCGGCTGAGCGGGGCCCGTGCCCGCCGGCCCGCGCCCGCCGCGTCCGGGCACGGCCGTCCGTCGAGACGCCGCCGTTCGCGCGTGGACGGCCCTGTCCGGAGCAGTCGACCGCGGCCGGGGCGGCGCGCTGCCGCTCGGCGGCCGATCCGCCGCCCCGCCGGGGCGGGTTCAGGTCGTCGGCTGGGTGAACCGGATCCGGTTGCCGAAGGGGTCGCGGAGACCGCAGTCGATGCCGTAGGGACGCTTCGTGGGCTCCTCGGTGAACTCGACACCTCGTTCGAGCAGCGTCCGGTAGGTCTTGTGGCAGTCGTCCGTGGTGAGGATGAGCCAGCCGGCCATCGCCCCCTTGGTCACCAACTCGCGTACCTGCGCCGCGGTCTCCTCGGACATCGCCGGGGCGCCCGGCTTCTCCAGCAGGATCTGCCGTTCGGGATGGCCGGGCACGCTGACGGTGAGCCAGCGCATGAACCCCAGGTCGAAGTCGGCGGCGACCTCGAGGCCGAGCTTGCCGACGTAGAAGTCGTGGGCCTCGTCCTGATCGAGGACGTAGATCTGTGACTGCGTGATGCTGGTGAACATGGGTACCACGGTACCGAGCGGCGGGGCCGCGGTCACCGGTCCGGGTCGGCCGCTTCCGGGCCGGTCGGGGCGGACGCGGGTCGCACCCATGCCATGGTGAAGCAGGTCGGCACCGCGACCACTCCCCCCTCGCACCGGAAGGCCCGCGGCGACTTCCCGACGATGTCTCGAAAGGTTCGACTGAAGGTGCCGGGGCTGTTGAACCCGACCTCGTAACAGATGTCGGTCACGCTGCGGTCGGTGTGCCGGAGCAAGAACATCGCCCGCTCCACCCGGCGGCGCTGCAGGTAGCGGTGGGGCGTTTCGCCGAAGGTGGCCCGAAAGATCCGCGAGAAGTGCGCCGGCGAGACGTGCGCGAGACCGGCGAGGAACGGCACGTCCAGGGCTCGCGCGTAGTCGCGGTCCATCGCGTCACGGACCCGGAGCATGCGGCGGTTCGAGTCTTCTGCGGCGCGGCTCACCAGGACATCTCACCACGAGCCTCCGACAGCCCGGTACGCCCCCGGGCTCCGACCGGCGACTTCGCGAAGCACTCGTCCCGGCCGTCCGCTTGCCCACCGCGGGCCACGGACTGCGCGCACCCGCAGGGCCGGTGGAGGCGGCGGCCGACCTTCGTGGCGCCGCCGCCGGACGCAGCCCGCGTCGGACGCCGGAGCCCACGGCGACGCACCCGGACCACGCGAGCAGGCGGCGGGAGGGGGCGACAACGCCCGCACGACGGCCTTCCACCACCACGGCGCCCTCTCGTCCGGCCGGAGGAGGAGTTCGACCGATGAGCGGGGAGTGCGGCAACCGGCACGGGGTAGCCGGGCACGAAGCCCAAGGCCAACAGTGTTCCTCGCGGCTCAGCTTGGCGGAGTGGGCGCCACGCAGCCCTCCTCCCGACCGACGGTAGATACCGGGTATACATACGCGGTATAAAGGTCTCACCGGGGCGATCCGCCCCGGGGACCGATGCCTTCGGCCGAAAGGAATCGATGTACAGCAAGGCCTTCGCCCCCGAGTACCAGGGCGCCCTCACCGCTCTGTCAGTCAACTCCTCCCTCCCTGACGTGCTGGCCGCCGCCAACGAGCAGCTCGCGACCGCCCGCAGCGACGGCTCGCCGCTGGAGGCGGCCCGCGCCGGGCTCGCCGCCGCCGAGGCGTACCGGCGCCTGGGGCGCACCGAGGAGGCGGAACGCGCCTGGAAGGACTCGTACCGCACCGCCCGGTCGGCCGAGGACGTCGGCGCGATGGCGTGGGCGCTGTGGAGCGGCGGCACCCTCGCGCGCCAGTGCGGTCGCCTCGCCCTCGCCCGACGCCTGCTCGGCCTCGCCGCCGAACTCGGGGAACGGGGTGGCGACGTGGTGGCGCGGGGCTACTCCCTGGCCGGAATGGCGGAGACCGGGCGCATCCAGGGCGACTACGAGGCGGTGCGGCGGCTCCACGAGCAGTTGCTCGCCGAGGCCCGCCGAAGGGGCGAGGCGCGGCACACCGTCTGGGCACTGGAGGGCATCGCGCAGATACACCGGAACACCGGTGACCTCGACACCGCCCATGGCCTGTTCGCGGAGGCGGCCGGGATCGCGGCGGACGCGGAGGACCACCGGGGACACGCATGGGCGCTGCGCGGCCTGGCCGACGTGGTGTCGGTGCGCGACGGTGACGCCGAACGGGCACTCGCACTGCTGCGCGAGGCCGAGCGGACGTGCCGCACCATGAACCTGCGCAGCGCGCTGGCCTACAACCACAAGATGCAGGGCAACGTCCGGTACCGGGCGGAGCGGTTCGAGGACGCCCGGGCCTCCTACGCGCAGGCCCTCGATGAGTTCCGCACCATGAGTGAGCCGCGGGGCGAGGCACTGGCCCGGCTGGGGCTCGCGAAGTGCCGGGCACGACTCGGACGGGACCTCGCCGAGACCGTCGCCGAACTGGACGAGCTGGCGGTGACCATGGAGCGCATCGGGTTGCGCCACGCCCTGGAGATGGTGCGTCGGGCACAGGCCGAGTTCACTCCCGCCGTCGCGGGCACGGTGCGCGGGGTCGCGCCGTGAGCGCCGGGGGCCCGGCGCTCCGGGAGGCGAGCCGGGCCGCGCCCGGGGCGAGCGGGGCGCAGCGGGCCGAGAGCGCCGCCCGGCTGCTGGAGCGCTGCCGGGCCGAGGTGCGGCCCGATCTGGTCGACGCCGTGGGCCGGCTGCATCCGTGGCTGGCGGAGATGGCCGGGTACTCGTTCGGCTGGTGCGAGGTGGGCGGCGCCGCGCGTACCGGGGCCGGGGGCGGCAAGGGCCTGCGACAGGCCCTCGCCCTGCTGGGCGCCGAGGCAGCGGGAGCGCCGGCCCGGCGCGGGACACCGGCCGCCGTCGCGGTTGAACTGGTCCACGTCTTCTCGCTGCTGCACGACGACGTCATGGACGGCGACGAGACGCGGCGGTCCCGGCCGACGGTGTGGCACGCCTACGGCACCGGCCCCGCGGTACTGGCGGGGGACGCGCTGTTCGCGCTGGGGGTGGAGACGCTGGCCCACGCCGGACCTTCCTCGCAGAGCGCACGGTCGGTGCGGATGCTGTCCGGGGCACTCGGCGAGCTGGTACGCGGCCAGGCGGACGATCTCCTGTTCGCCTCCCGGCCCTGGTCGGGCGAGCGGCAGGTCCGGGCCGAGGAGTACCGCGCCATGGTGGAGGGCAAGACCGGAGCCCTGCTGGGGTGCGCCGCCGCCCTGGGCGCGGCCCTGGGCGGAGCGCAGCCGCCGGCGGTGGCGGCGCTTGACCGGGCCGGGCGCAGCATGGGGGTGGCGTTCCAGCTCGCCGACGACGTCCTGGGCCTGTGGGGCGACCCTGCCGTGACCGGGAAGCCGGTCCACGGTGACCTGCGGGAGCGCCGCAAGACCTACCCCGTGCTCGCGGCGCTGAGCTCCGCCACGCCCGCCGGGCGATCGCTCCGCTCGCTGCTGGAGCGGGACGGTGACCCCGCCGAGGCCACGGCACTTGCCGAGGCGGCCGGCGGGCGGGAGGCGACCCTTGCGGAGGCACGCCGCCACCTCGCGGCGGCACGGTCGGCGCTCACCGAGCCGACGTTGGGCGTCGGGGCCTCACGTGACCTGATGACGTTGGCCGAGTACGCCCTCCGCCGCCATCGGTGACCCGCCCCGCGACGCACCGACCGGCCCCGTCCGGCCGCTCCTCCGCGGCGGGACGGGGCCGGTCGCTTCCCGACGAGCTGTGCGGCGGACGCGAACGACGGCCCGGCTGCTGGGTGGCGACCGGGCGCAGGCGGCCCCGGCCGGTGGTCTCGCGACCTACCGCCGCCCACCATGCCCGCTTCGACCGGGTACGGGGCGGTTGCCCCGCGCGCGACGCACGGCGGGAGCGAATGGGTGGCGTCACAAGGACTGTTGTCCCGGCGTTGGGGCATGCGGGACTGATGATGATGGAACGCCCACGGAAAGCGAGTGGCCCCTTGCCGGAGACACCGGGCGAGACGGGCCGCAGGGACGCGGGGGGTCAGCCGGTCAGCGCCTGCGCCGCCTACGAGGGCAGCGAGGAGCTCGGAGAGGCACGTTCGCTCGCGGAGCGGTTCCTGGAAGCCGTGCGGACCACCGGCGGGGTCGATGTCGGCGCGGACGCCCGCATGCTGCTCCCCCTGGTCGTCAGCGAACTGGTCACCAACGTGCGCAGGCACGCGCCGGGCCCGCACATGCTGGAGCTGGAACTCGTCGCCGGGTGCGCCCGGGTGAGCGTGTGGGACACCGACCCGGCGCTCCCGGTGATCCGGGAGAAGGACCCCCGGCGCGTCGGCGGCCACGGCCTCGAGATCGTCACCGCTGTCTGCACCGGATTCGAGATGCACCGCGAGCTGGTGGGGAAGCGCCTGACCGCCGTCCTGCCTCTGCATGACGCGACCGTCTGACACCCGCACCTTCCCACCGGTGACACTGCCCGACACGCCGCCCCGCCGACGGCGACCGAGCCGGCGCCGCGGTCGGCCCGCCGGACCCGGCGACGGCCCGCGAGCCGATGCGGAGCTCGCGGGGCGAAGCGGGAGGGCCGGCGGCTCGTGACGCGGCGTCGGCGGGGAAGAAGGCTGTCCCGGAACGGATCGTGGGCCCCTCGGCGGTGCCCGCCGGCAGCGAGCAGCACCGGACGAGCCGCTCGGTGACGACGCCCGGCCGCCTCCCGCGTGTCGTTCCACCGACCGCCCCGACCGCGTCACTTCCGGTCGGCAGCGCCGCTCCACCCGTCCGACCTCTGGAGAACAGGAAAGACGTGACCATCACGAGACCGAACATTTCGCCCCGGGCTGGGAGGATTCGAGGATGATCCCCCCACAACCCGCCATGGTGACGACGGCGGAGAGTTCCGACATCTTCACCGTCGCCGTCAGCGGCGAGGTCGACGTCGACGCCGTCGGTCCGTTCGAGGAAGCCCTCGCGAAAGCCCTGCGGTCGCCGACGACCTGCACGATCGTCGACATCTCGGGCCTCACGTTCGCCGACTCCACCCTCCTCGGTCTGCTCCTCTCCACAAAGACCGCGCACGAGGACGCGGGGAGGCCGCTGGCTATCGCCGGCCCGCTGCGCGCCTGGGCGACCCGGCTGTTCACCGTGACCGGCACCGCGGAGTTCCTGCCGCTCGCCGACGACCTGGACTCGGCCCGCCGACTGGCGGGGTGCGCCGACGGCTGACGTGTGCCGCAGGGGTGCTGCTCGTGCCCCGCTCGGCCGTGGACGGGGCGCGACGGGGGCGCCGCGTCACGGTGCGGTCGCCGCCTCGAGGATCTCGGCGAGCCGCTGGAGGGCGCGGCGCTGCTGGGGATTGAGCACGTCGTCCGTGTGGCGGCCGAGCATCTCGACGGCGTCACCGAGGTCCGGCGTCGGGTCCTCCTCGGACCCGAGTCCGAGTCCGCCGATCTCCGGTCCGAGCGCCGCGGCGAACGTCTCCGCGAAGGTCGAGATCTCCTCGTCCGTGGTCTGGGGCCCCAGCCGGGAGAACGCGTCACTGACGGCCGCCACCACGGGGAAGAGCGCGGGCCCGCTCAGCCGCTCGTAGAAACGGGCGAGCCTGGCCATCCCCTCCTCCCCCGCGAAGTGGGCGAGGAGCACCGACTGGTCGCGGTCGAGCCGCACCACGTCGGCGGGGAGCCCGGCCGCCGCGAAGACGGCGAGGAAGGGGGCGAGCTCCGGAGGGACGTCCGGCGCGGCACGATGGTCGCGCAGGCGGGCGATGACCTCCCGTTGGCGCGCGATCCGGTCCATGCGGTCGGCCAGCTCTCGGTCCAGATCGTCGAGCAGGTCGACGGTGCCCCGGCCGTCGCCGTCGGCGTCGTCCAGGACTCCGGGCATCCGCTCCAACGGCACGCCGAGCGCGGCGAGGCGTCTGACGCGCAGCACCCGGACCAGGTCGTGGACGTCGTAGGCACGGTACCCGTTGCTGTCGCGGTCCGGTTCCGCGACCACACCCACCTGGTGGTAGTGGCGCAGGGTGCGGACCGTGACACCTGCCAGGCGGGCGAGTTCGCCGCTACGCACGGTCGGTCACCACCTCTCGCGCGGGCGTCCCCCGCGATTCGGGTTCCAGGTTACGCAGCGGTGCCGAGAAGAGGCCGAGGGCGAGGGCGGGGAGCCACACGCCGGCGAGCACCAGAGCCGCCACTCGGATTCCCGCGTACTCGGTCAGCAGCGCGGCAGCGACGATCCCTGCGGGGAGCGCGGCTGTCATGAGCGCGTTCTGGGTTCCCAGGACACGTCCGCGCATGCGCTCGGGTATGCGCTCGATCATGAGGACGCCGAGGAGTCCGCCGAACAGACCGCTCGCGATCCCCGCGACGAACGCTCCGCCGAGGATCAACTGTGTCGAGTGCAGCGTGGCGATCAGGGCGAAGCCGACGGATGTCCCGGCCAGGCCGCAGACGAACCACGCCCGGCGGGGGCCGCGGGTTCCGAAGGCCGCGTAGGCGGATCCGCCGAGCAGCATCCCCGCGGCCAGCGCGGTGAGGACGAACCCGAGCATGCCGGGTTCGCCTGCGATCGAGAAGTGGACGGGCAGCACCAGCCCCTGCATCGAGGCGAGCACCACCGCCGGCGCCAGGCCGAGGAAGGTCGTGGCCACCAGGAACCTGCTCCCGAGCAGAGCCCGCCACCCGTCGCGGAGTTGCGTCCAGCCGTTCCCCGGGGGCGGTGACGGCGTCCCGTCGTCCGCCTGGCCGGTGGCGCCGACCCGGTGCGGGATGAGCAGGGTGAGCAGTGCCGCGGCGAGAGAGGTGCCCGCGGTGATCCACAGGACCGTGGAGCCGTCGAGCAGCACCATGAGCATACCCGCAGCCGCCGGGCCGAGGAGCAGCCCCACCGCCCCCAGCGATTCCCTGATGCCCATGAGCCGTTCGGCGGAGACGCCGCCGTGGCGCACGACGGCGGGGAGCAGGGTCTCCCGGGCGGTGATGCCGGGCACGTCGCCGAGGGAGCCGATGATGCCGAACAGGATGAACCAGCCCAGCGTCAGTCCCGTGACGTGGTCGACCACGGGTAGTGCGCCGAGGGCCGCCGCCGAGACCAGGTCGGTGACGACGGAGGAGGTGCGCCGGTTGATCCGGTCGATCACCACTCCCATCAGGAGGCCCGCGGCGACGGCGGGCAGCGCTGTCGCCGCGGCGACGGCCCCGGCGCCCAGGACGCTTCCGGTCGTCTGCAGGACGATCAGCGGCAGCGCGATCGCGGCGATCGAGTTGCCGAGCAGGGACAGCAGGTAGGAGGAGAGGTAGGCGAAGGGAACGATCTTCATGAGGCCAGTCAGAACTATGACGTAAGGGCGGGGTCAAGCGCTCGACCCGACGTCGGCGAACCCCGGTTCGCCGGGCCGCTCCCGTGCCCCCGCCCGCCGAACGGGTGGGAACGGGTGCCCTCACCGCCCGGGCGGGTGTCACCGGGGGCGGGCCGGGCATGTGTAGCTGCCACACCGACCACGAGCCGGCCTCGGTGCGGAGCCGGGGCGGTGGTCGATCCGGTCGGTGGTCCGAGAGGCGGGATGCGCTATGCAGGGTGCTGCTCCGAGGGGACGCGGCGGGTCAGCCGCCCGGGCCGCGAACAGCCTGGAGGGCCGGGTCGCAGTGGTGACCGGCGCGGCTCGGGGGGTCGGAGCGGCGCTGGCCCATCGCCTGGCGGGGGCCGGGATGCGGGTGGCGCTGCTCGGCCGGGAGCGGGAGACTCTCCGCCGGGCCGCCGGTGGGCTGCTCACGGAGAACGTCGGTATCGAGGTCGACGTGACCGACCGTGCCGAGTTGGCGGACGCCGCCGAGGAGGTGGCCTCCCGACTCGGTCCCGCCTCCGTGGTGGTGGCCAACGCGGGTATCGCGGCGGGCGGTCCGTTCACGCAGTGCGCTCCGGAGCTGTGGCAGCGGGTCGTGGACGTCAATCTGACCGGTTCCGCCAACACCGCCCGCGCGTTCCTGCCGCAGCTGTTCCGCACACGGGGCTACTTCCTCCAGATCGCGTCGACCGCCGCCTTCGGGTCGGCGCCGATGATGAGCGCCTACTGCGCCTCGAAGGCGGGGGCGGAGTCGTTCGCGCAGGCGCTGCGGGGGGAGGTGGAGCCGGACGGCGTGGGGGTGGGGATCGCCTACCTGCACTGGACGGGGACGGACATGCTCTCCGGCATCGACGAGCATCCGGTGCTGCGGGCTCTCCGCTCCAACCAGCCCGCCATCGCCAGACGGGTCCACTCGCCCGCGCGCGTGGCCGAGTGGCTCACCGCCGGGGTGGCCCGCCGGTCGAACCAGGTCTACGCCCCGCCCTGGTTGCGCTTCTGCCAGCCGCTGCGACCGCTGTTCCCCGTGGTCGTGGGGGTGGTGGCGCGCCGGGAGCTGCGCAGGACGGCGATGGAGGACCTGCGGTCGGCGACCGGCGTCATGGGGGCCGGCGGCGAGGCCGACTGGGAACGGGCGGAGGGTGCCGACCGCTACCGGGGCGACGACCGGCGCCACCCTGGGTGATCGGGGCGGGCGGGGTCGGTGCCGGGCCGGCCGGCGTCGTCGGTTTCGGCCTCAGCCGCGGCGTCGGGCGAGCGCCCGCCCCGCAGTGTGCGCCGCCCCGCGGACCCGCCGCCGGGCGTGCCTCCCTCCCATCGCGCGAGGAACTCCAGCGCTTCCTCGGACGCGCTGCCGGAGGGCGCGGTGTAGAGGAGGAGCTGCTGACCGGCGCCCCGGACGTCCAGGACCTGGAAGTCGAGGGCGAGCTCCCCGGCCGTGGGGTGGAGGAAGTGCTTGCGGCCGGCGCGGTGGGCCCGCACGTGGTATTCCGCCCACCAGCGTCGGAAGTCGGCGTCCCGCAGCGAGAGCTCGCCGACGAGCCGGGCGAACTCCGGGTCGTCCGCGCAGCCTCCGGCCTCCATGCGGAGGTAGGCGACGCACTCGGGGCCGACGACGTCCCAGTCCCGGTAGCGGGCGCGCAGACCTGGGTCCAGGAAGGCGAGGCGCACCAGGTTCCGCCGTTCCGGCGGCACCCGGCCGAAGTCGGTGAGGAGTGCGGCGGCGAGCGGGTTCCAGGCGAGGACGTCGAGTCGCCGCCCCAGCACCAGCACGGCGACACCCCCGGCGCTGTCCAGCAGCGTCCGGGTGGCGGGGTCGATCCGCCCGACGTCACGAGCTGGGGTGCGGCGTCCCGCCGCGCCGGTCCGCGGGCGGGCGCGGGTGCCGGCGTCTGACGCGGCGGCGCAGCGGAGGAGGTGGTCGCGCTCATCGGCGTCGAGGCCGAGCGCGCGGGCGAGGGCGGTGAGGATCTCCTCCGACGCGGACCCGGCCCGGCCCTGTTCGATGCGGACCACGTAGTCGACGCTGACGCCCGCGAGAGCCGCCAACTCCTCTCGTCGCAACCCCGGTACCCGGCGGTGGCCCAGGGTGGGCATACCGACCTGCTCGGGGGTGACGCGGGCGCGGCAGGCCCGGAGGTACTCGCCCAGCTCCGTCACGTCGTTCTCTCTCTGTCGTCCCGGTTTCCGGCGCCCCGGCGACCCGGCGTCCGGCGTCCGGCGTGATGTACGGTACGCGGCGCCGCGGGCGGGAGCTCCCGCCCGCGGCGCGAGCGCCCCGCGTCAGGACCGCGGCCGGTGGACCACCTTGGTCTCCAGGTAGGCGAGGACTCCCTCGACCCCGAACTCCCTGCCGTTCCCGGACTGCTTGTACCCACCCCAGGGCGCGGTCCAGTCGAACGGCGCGTCGTTGACGAGGACGGCGCCGGCACGCAGCCTGGCCACGACATCGTCGACCTGGTGCGGGTCGCTCCCGACGACGTAGGCGGCCAGACCGTAGGGGGTGTCGTTGGCGATGTCGACGGCCTCGTCGACCGTGTCGTAGGCGATGACGGACATCACGGGGCCGAAGATCTCCTCACGCGCGATCTCCATGGAGTTGTCGACGTCCGCGAACACGGTGGGGCGGACGAAGTTGCCGTGCGGCAGTCCCTCGGGGCGCCCGAGCCCCCCGGTGACGAGACTCGCCCCCGCCGCCAGCCCGGAGCGGACGTACCGCTGGACGATCTCCCACTGTGCCTGGGAGGCGAGCGGCCCCATCTGTGTGGCGGGGTCGCCCGGGTGGCCCACACGAAGGCTCTCCACGGCCTGGACCAGCGTGCCGAGGAACTCGTCGAGACGTTCGCGCGGCACGAGGGTCCGGCTCGGGGCGCTGCAGATCTGCCCGGTCATGGCCAGCATGAACTGCCGCAGGGTCTCGACGGCGACCGAGAAGTCGGCGTCCGGAAGCAGTAGTTGCGGCGACTTGCCGCCGAGCTCGGTGTGCACGCGCTTGGTCGTCGGCGCGGCGGCGACGGCGACCCGGGTGGCGGTGGCGTGCGACCCGGTGAAGGAGACCACGCCCACGTCGGGGTGCGATACCAGCGCCTCACCGACGACCTCGCCGCGGCCGGGGACCAGGTTGAAGACGCCCGGCGGAAGCCCGGCGGCGTCCATGATCTCGGCGAACACCATGGCGGAGTGGGCGGCTGTCTCCGCGGGCTTGAGCACCACGGTGCACCCGGCGGCGAGGGCGGAGACGGTCTTCCCCACCATCTGGAGGACGGGGAAGTTCCACGGGGTGATCAACGCCGCCACACCCAGCGGTTCGCGCCGGATCTCGCCGTCCCCGCGGCGCTCGGTGAAGGGGGTTCCGGCGAGGACCTCGACGGCCGTGGTGATCTGGAGGCGTCCGGTCGGGACGTGGGCGTCCCGGGCGAGGTGGGCGGGGGCGCCCATCTCGGTGGTGACGGCGACTGCCAGGTCAGCCGCGCGCCGGTCGAACTCGGTGAGGATCCGGGTCAGCAGGTCGGTCCGTTCCGCCGGCGTGGTGCGGGCGAATCCGTCGAAGGCGCGGTGGGCTGCTGCCACCGCACGGTCGACGTCGGCGCGGCCGGCGAGGGTGACGCTGCCGGTCCGGGAGCCGTCGGCGGGGTCGACGAGGTCCAGGACCGTGCCGTCGACCGGGTCGGTCCAGTCGCCGTCGGTGTAGATGCGGGTGTACTCGCGCACGGGGTCTCCTCGGCGGGATCGGTGCGGGCTGCCCCGGTCCCCTCACGGTCCTCCGCGCCGAGCCCGGCCTCCAGGGAGGGCTGTTCCTGGTACTGCGAGTGCCAGGAACAGCGCCCCGCCGCGCTCGCCGCGGTTCCGTGCCCGGCCGGCCGTGAGGCGGTCCCGCCCGGGGAGCCGCCTCACGGTCCGGGTCTCACCCGGGCGTCGGAGTGCGCGGCGGGCGTGCGAGGTACCCCGTCGCCAGGACGAGCAGCAGGGCGGGGCCGAGCGCGGACCAGCTGATCCAGGTGACCGCCGTCGCCAGCGGGACCCAGAGCGTGAGGACCCCGACGACGACGGCCGGGGCACCCGACCCGAGGTAGAACAGAAGGTGGAGGGCGGCCCCGATCCCGGCACGCCGATCGGCCGGGGTGCGTGCGTCCACCGCGCGCGCAGCGCCGCTGAAGGCGAGACCGTGGCCGATGCCCGCGGGCACGGCGGCGGCCAGGGTGAGTGGTAGGGAGGAGGCGCCGCTGACCCCGAGCAGGAGCAGGCTCACTCCGAGCAGCGCCACGCCCAGCCGTTGGGAGTGGGTCGTACCGCTGCGCGTGGCGCCCAGTTGGGCGACGAGCGAGCAGATGAGCACCGCTGCCAGGACCGCGCCGGTGAGCGCGGCGTCGTCCGTACCCAACTCCCGCACCAGCAGCGCCGGGACAAGCGCGAGGTAGATGCCGAGCACCGCCCAGGCGAGGAAACCGTTGAGCCCGGCCACCAGGAAGAGCGGGCGCAGCTCCGCGGGGATGTGCGGCCGGGTCGGCCGCCACCGCGCCCGTGTCCGTCCGGGTGCCAGCGCGACGGGGACGGTGGTCCGCAGCCGACCCCACACCCACGCCAGCAGGAGCAGGTGGAGCAGGAAGGGGGTGAGCAGCGGCCCCGGTGCGTGCTGGGCCAGAAGGCCGGAGAGGGCGGGGCCGGCGGCGGTGCCCACGGTGAACGCGAGGCTCGCGAAGAGCGGGCCGCCGATGCGGGCGGAGGGGTGTCGGTGGGTGGTGATGAGTGCCTGCGCGGCGCCGGTGGCGGCGCCCAGGGCGAGCGCCTGGGCGACGCGCCCGGCGAACAGCCAGGGCGTTCCGTCGGCCAGCGCGAAGCAGCACGAGCCGGCCGCGGCGAGCAGCAGGCTCAACCGGAGCACGGGCTGGTGGCCGACGAGGTCCGCGGCGGGACCACCCAGCAGCAGCGCGGGGCCGCTGACCAGTGCGAAGGTCGCGAAGACCATCGTCATGCGCAGGTCGTCGAAGCCGAAGAGCTGCTGGTACTCCGGGTAGAGCGGACTGGGGAGGTACGCGCCCGCGGTGAGCACGACCACCAGGAGCGCGGCGGTGCGGACCGTTCTGCGGTCGGGTTCCTCGCGCCGCACCGGCCGGCGCAGCACCGTGGTGCGCATCCGGGTGCCGGGGGTGCTTCGGGTACGGGTACCGGGGGACGTCAGGTGACGGATACGGGGTGATGTGTCGGAGTGCGACGGGCGGGTCCGTCGCCGCCTCGTGACACGCTGCTCTGCCATGTCGGCCAGTATCGAGGCGACGGATCAAAAGAAAAATCAAATGAATTCAGCGTTGATCGTGCAAACTTATTACATGATCGACTCGCGCTTGCGCATCCTGCAGTTGGTGGCCGAGCACGGCACGGTGACCGCCGCCGCACGGGTGCTCCACTACACGCCCTCGGCGGTCTCCTACCAGCTCAGACAGCTCGCGGCCGATGTCGGGGTCGAGCTGATGGCGCAACAGGGCCGCGGGGTCCGGCTGACCAGCGCTGCCCACGTGCTGCTGCACCACGCCGAGCTGCTCCAGGAGCAGTGGGAGAACGCGCGGGCGGATCTGGTCGGTGCGGGAGTCCAGCCGTCGGGCCACGTCACGGTCTGCGGCTTCTCGACGGCGGCCAGCCGGCTGCTGCCACCCGCGGTCGCCGCCGTCCGGGCGGAGTTCCCGCGGTTGTCCGTCAGCGTGGTCGAGGCCGAGCCGGACCGCTGTTTCGACTTGGTGCTCTCCGAGCGGGCCGATCTCGCGCTGCTGGTGGTGACACCGGACTCGCCGCCGGTGACCGACCGTCGGTTCGACCAGCGCCCGCTGGTCGAGGACCCGCTGGACCTGGTCGTCCCGCTGGGCCACGATCTCGCCGGGCGGGCACGGGTCACCCTGGCCGACGCCGCGGCCGAACCGTGGATCGTCGGCAACCCGGGAACGACGTACCACCAGCTGCTGCTCGCCGCCTGCCTCAGCGCGGGGTTCACGCCCCGCCTCGCCCACTACGCGGACGAGTGGGGCACGGGCACCGCCCTCGTCGCCCACGGGCTGGGCGTCTTCCTGGTGCCGCGGCTGGCGCAGCTGGCCGAGGAAGCGCTCGTCGCGCGCATCCCGCTCCGCGGCGAGACGGCGCCCGTCCGCCGCATCGTCGCGGTGACGCGGCGCGGCGCCGGACAGCACCCGGTACCGCGCCACCTGGTGCGCACCGTCACGGCGACGGCGCGGCAACTGCTGGCGGACGGGCCCTGACCGCGCACCCCGGCGGAGCGGCGTGGACGCGTACGGTGCACGGAAGGCCGGGGTGGTCACCCCCGCGCCGCAGCGGAGGAGGCCGGCATGCCGACACGGACAGGGATCGACGGCACCCGTCCACCGGCCGAAGCACGGGCGGCCACCCACGGCACGCTCTCCACCGCCCTCGCGCTGCGGAGCGACCGGCAGCTGGGCGAGCTCGTGGCGGACGCGCCGCCGCTCGGCGGGACCTCCGCTCTGCTGGAGGTGGAGGGCGTGCCGGTCTTCGTGAAGCGGGTGCCGCTCACGGACCTGGAACGGCTGCCGGAGCACGTGAGGTCGACCGCCAACCTCTTCGGTCTGCCCGGCTTCTGCCAGTACGGTGTCGGCGGCAGCCCAGGCTCGGGGCGTGGCGGGAGCTCGCGGTCCACACCATGACGACCGACTGGGTGCTGGCCGGTGGGTACCAAGGGTTCCCCCTGATGTACCACTGGCGCGTGCTGCCCGGCACGGCGCCGCTTCCCGAGGAGCTCGCCGGCGTGGACCGCGCCGTCGCCCACTGGGGCGGCGGCCCGGGGATCCGCCGCCGGATCGAGGGGATCGCCGGGGCGAGCGCGTTCCTCGACCTGTTCCTGGAGTACGTCCCGCAGACGCTGGACGCATGGCTCGCCGAGCGGCTGGCCGCCGGCGAGGACGAGGCGGACCGGGCCTGCTCGCTGGCCGCGGCAGGGCTGGATGCCGGTACGTCGTTCCTGAACGCCCGTGGCGTCCTCCACTTCGACGCCCACTTCCGGAACGTCCTCGTCGCCGACGACCGGCTCTGCTTCGCCGACTACGGCCTCGCAGTCTCGTCCCGTTTCGACCTGTCGGGCGCCGAGACCGACTTCTTCGGACAGCACCGCAGCTACGACCGCTGCCTCACCCGCAGTTGGCTGGTGAACCGGCTGATCACCGGGGTGTACGGGTACGGGCGGGAGGAGCGCGAGGCACTGCTGCACGCGTGCGCCCGCGGAGCGGCACCACCGGACGGACCGCCCGCGGCACGGGAGATCATCTCCCGGCACGCACCGCTCGCCGCGGTGATGACGGAGTTCCACGGCAGGCTCCAGGACGGGGACCGGACGGCCCCGTACCCGGCGGAGGCTCTGCACCGGGCCCTCGTCGCGGACGGGTCCCGTCACGGCTGAGCGTCCGATGCCGCTGCCTGGGGGACAGCGGGGACAATGGTCGCGAGCTGGGCTCGCTCATCGACTCCGGCGCGACTGCGACCGCCGGGCCCGCCTCTCTCTCCCGCGCCCGGCCGGTGCTCGTCAGCCGTCCGCGGCGATCCGCACGTCGCCGGACGCCGTGCCGAGGAACTCCGACAGCGCCCCGCCCTCCTCGCGGACGTCCCGGTGCTCGGCCCGGGAGAGGGCTCGCAGCGGCGTGACGGCGACCCGGTCGTCATGCACCGTCCAGGTGGCGGAGACCCGTCCGTCGACGAGGACGACCCGCTCACCCGCGACCGACAGGCCGAGATGCTCCTCGTCGATGATGCGACCGCGGTCCCGGTAGCCGAGGATCGCGTTGTCGAAGGCCGGGAGGAAGCGCACCGGGGCGGGGGTTCCGGGATCGGGGCGCGGCGCTCCGGGCAGGTCCAGCAGCTCGCGCCCCCGGGAGTCCCTGAACGAGACGAGGTCGCCGCGAGCCGCACGCACCGCCGCCGGCAACCCCGTCAGCCCGCACCAGGCACGCAGGTCGGAGGAGGTGGCGGGGCCGTGGGCCGCCAGGTAGCGCCGCAGCAGCCGTTGCCCGGCCGGGTCGCTCCCGTCGTCCTCCACCTGCTCCACCTCCCGGCCCAGCCAGTCGGCGAGGGAAAGGTTCCGCACCCCGGCGGTCCGCTGCCACAGGCCGCGCGGGGGCAGTTGCGCCATCGGGATCAGCGCCGCCACCAGGAGTTCGCCCAGCGCTCTGCGGGGCGGCCGGGGCCAGCGGTCCCGCAGGGGCTCGACGAGCTCGGCCATGGTGCGGGGACGGCCGTCGGCCAGGACGGCGAGCCCGGCGGCGCGGACGGCGGTGGTGTCGATGCCCCGCAGCTCGTCCCGATAGGTCGTCAGCACACGCCCGCGGAGCATCGCGTCGTGACGACCGCGCCACGCGACCGCGTCGTCGGCCGCCACCAGGTGGACCGTACGGCGCATCAGGTGGGTACGTACGACGGCCCGTTCCGTCAGCAGCTCGTCCAGCATCTCGGGCCGGAACCCCCGCGTCCTCGACCACAGGCCGACGAACGGCTCCTGGGGTTCCTGGGCCTGGAGCCCCGCCAGGTGCGACACGACATCCAGCGGCGCCGAGTCGGTGCGCTCCAGGAGGTGCTGCCGCGCGAGCGTCGCACGGTTCAGGGCACGGTCGTCCAGCACGGTCGTCGCGCTCCGCCTCCGCCCCGGGGATGTGGTCACGGTGATCGCTCTCCTCTGCGTACCGGGGCACGAGCACCCGACCCGGCCCCTTCGACCAGCCTCCCAGGCCGAGCGGACAGCCGCTGTCCGCTGCCCCGCGTGCCCGCGGGCCGGGGGTGGCGGGCACGCTGCCTATCGTGAGCGGGTGAATCCGAGAGAACAGGTGCGCGCGGGCCGGCGGCGGCTCACCGCGGACGGCATGTGGACCTGGCGCCGGATCATCGGCGAGACGGTGGCGGCGACGGCGACCGGCGCGGTGGCCGCCGTGGGACTGTCCGAGTTCGGCGGCCCGGGTGTCGTGCTCGGTGCCGCCACCGCGGGGACGCTGTGCGTGGCTCGTCGCGTCCTCCCCGCGAGTGTCCTCGTGGCGTCCAGCGCCCTGGCCGGGCTGGTTGGCGGGTTCTGGCTGCTGATGCCGCTGGCGGGGTGGTCGGCAGGCGGGCGTGTCGCTGCGGCGCGGCGCGTCGTGGCGGCGTTCGCCGTCTCTTACGTGGCGCACGCCTCCCTGGCCGTGGGGCTGTGGTGGCGCGGCGCGCCGGACCCCCGGACGCTGCTCCTGCTGACGGTCGGCTTCGTGGCGAGCACCGTCCTGCCGGGGCTCGTGAGCCGCTACCGCGCCCAGCGGCGCGCCCTTCTCGACGCCCTGCACGAGCACAACGAGCAGTTGCTGCGGGAGCGCGAGATGATCGCCTCCCACTGGCGGTTGCGCGAACGGCAGCGCATCGCGCAGGACATGCACGACAGCATCGGTCACCGGCTGGCGTTGATCACGGTGCAGACGGGTGCGCTGGAGGTGGACAGCGGGCTCACCGACGAGCAGCGCTCCCGGGTCGGGCAGCTGAGGGAGTCGGCGGCCGGCGCGATGCACGAGCTCCGGGAGGTGGTGGGGGTCCTCCACGAGGACGGCTCCGGGGGCGACCGACCCGCCGGGACGCACCCGGCCCGGGGCGTGGCCGGGGTCGCGGACCTGGTGGCCGCCGCGCGGCGCGCCGGCGCGACCGTCGAGCTGCGCCGCACGGGCGTGGCGCGGGCACTGGACCCCGCGGCCGACCACGCCGCCTACCGGATCGCCCAGGAGGCACTGACCAACGCGCTGAAGCACGCTCCGGGCGCGCGGGTGGTCGTGGAACTGCGCTACGAGCCGGACGCGTTCGTCGCCGAGGTCGCCGACACGGGCGCCACGGGGCCAGCGGGCGGCGACGCTCACGACCCGGTGGGCGGGGGCCAGGGGCTGACCGGGCTGCGGGAGCGGGCGCGGCTCGTAGGCGGCCTCCTGCACTCCGGCCCGACCGGGGACGGCGGCTTCCGCGTCGCGGGCATGCTGCCCTACGGCACCGGCCGCGACACGGCGGATACCACCGGCGCCGCCGAGGCGTCCCACGGGCCAACGGTGCCAGCCGCCGCCGATCGACCGCCTCCCAGGGCCGCGGCGACCGGCGGGACAGTGGACGGCGCCAGGGGAGCGTTCGACTGGCAGGCACCCCACCAGCGGCAGCAGGAACTGACGACGGCCATGAGGCGCAACTGGCGTGGCGTCGCGATCGGTTGCGGTACCGCCACGCTGTGCGCGGCGGTACTGGTGGCGCTGGGGCTGTGGGCGTTGCGTGAGTGGGACGCCTCACTGCTCTCCCCCGAGGCGTACGCGGCGGTCGAGGTGGGCGCCGACGAGGCGGAGGTGCGGGCGGGGTTGCCGGAGGGGTCTTTCCTCTTCGAGGACGTGGCGGGCCCCGAGCCGCCCCGGCCACCGGGCGCCGAGTGCGTCGTCCGGGGTTCCACGGAGCAGCCGGACGACCCCGCGCTGGTGGCGCTCTTCCGGTTCTGCTTCGCCGACGGGCGGTTGGCCAGGAAGGACGCGTTCACGACCGAGCTCTAGGCCCCGCAGTCCCGGGCGCGGCGGTCTGCGGACCGCGGGTGCGCAGACGCGTGACCCGGGGCGCGGCGCGAGACGGACGTCCGCGAAGGCCCCGCCCGCGTCGTCGGCGGGCGGGGCGCCGCCCGTCAGCGGAAGGGCAGGGTGAGGATCTCGGCGCCGACCTCGGTGATGGCGATCGTGTGCTCGGTGTGGGCGGTGCGGCAGCCCGTGGCACTGCGCAGGGTCCAGCCGTCCGCGTCGATGACGAGTGCGGCGGTGTCGGCCATCACCCATGGCTCCAGCGCCAGCAGGAGTCCGGGGCGGAGTCGGTAGCCGCGGCCGGGCCGCCCGGTGTTCGGGACGTGGGGGTCCTGGTGCATGGTCGATCCGATGCCGTGCCCGCCGAACTCCGTGTTGATCGGGTAGCCGGCGTCGTGGAGCACCGTGCCGATGGCGTGCGAGAGGTCGCCCACGCGGGCCCCCGGCCCGGCGGCGGCGATACCGGCGGCGAGCGCGCGTTCCGTGGCGGTGATCAGCGCGGTGCTCTCGGCGTCGCCGGCACCGCCCACGACGAAGCTGATGGCGGCGTCCGCTGCGACGCCATCCTGGGAGACGGCCAGGTCGAGGGTGAGCAGGTCGCCGTCGACGAGGGTGTGGTCGGAGGGCCGTCCGTGCAGCACAGCGTCGTTGACGGCTGTGCAGATGTAGTGGCCGAAGGGTCCGCGCCCGAAGGACGGGGCGTAGTCGACGTAGCAGGACTGCGCCCCGGCGTCGAGGATCATCTCCTTGGCCCACCGGTCGATGTCCAGGAGGTTGGTACCGGCCTCGGCACGGCCGCGGAGCGTCCGCAGGATGTCGGCGACCAAGGCCCCGGAGGTTCGTGCCTTGGCCAGTTGACCAGGGCTCAGGATCTCGATCACGCGACTTTCCTCTCACGACTCCAATAACAATACCGGGACTACTGTACCGGTACTAGTATCGGCACATGGTCAGGTTGCCGCTCACTCCCGCCGAGGTCGAACGCGGACAGCGCCTCGGTGCGCTCCTCCGCCGCGCCAGGGGCGAACGCTCGATGCTCGCCACGGCGCTCGACGCCCGCGTCTCCCCGGAGACGCTGAGGAAGATCGAGTCGGGGCGGGTCGCCACCCCGGCCTTCCCCACGATCGCGGCGATCGCCGACGTCCTCGGCCTCTCCCTGGACGCGGTCTGGGCCGAGATCAACCGGCCGGGCGAGGACGCCGTACCGGAGCCCGCCGGGCTCGGCGAGCGGCGCCGCGTCGCGTCCTGAGCCGCTCGCCCGGCGTCCGCTTCCCGGCGCGCGGCTGGACAGCGGACGCGGCGGACAGCGGACGCGGCGCCCCGCCGACGTCAGCTGTCCGCGTCGAGCCCCGCGTCACGGGCCAGGAGCGCGGCCTGGACTCGGTTGTCGCACTGCGTCTTGGCCAGGATCCGGCTCACGTAGGTCTTCACCGTCGCCTCGCTCACATGGATGCGGCGCCCCACATCCGCGTTGGACAACCCCTCCCCCAGGAGCGCCAGCACCTCCGACTCCCGCGAGCTGAGGGCGGCCAGCCGCTGTCGCGCCGACGCACGCCGGGCCGGCTCGACGCCGATGGCGAGCGTGTCGACCACATGGCGTGTCACCCCGGGCGAGAGGAAGGCGTGACCCGCCGCGGCGGCCCGGACCGCCCGTATCAACTCACCGGGCGCCGTGTCCTTCAGCAGGAAACCGGCGCCGCCGTCCGCGAGCGCCCGCAGCACGTTGTCCCGCTCGCCGAACGTCGTCAGGACGAGGGCCCGGACGGACGGCGCGACCCGGCCCAGCTCCGCCAGAGCACCGAGCCCGTCGAGCACGGGCATCCGGATGTCCAGCAACGCCACGTCGATCGCGCGCGCACGGGCGAGGTCCACGGCCTCGCGACCGTCCGCGGCCTCGGCCACCACCTCTATGTCCTCCGCGGAGGCGAGGATCTGCCGGATGCCCGCCCTGATGAGTGGTTCGTCATCGGCGACGAGGACCCTGATCACTGCTCTCCCGCGGTACTGCCGCCGCCCTGCGCGGCAGGGCTGGGACGGTGGATGTCGCCACGGGGTCCGCCCGGGCCGGTCGCCGATCCTACGGGAGACCCGCACCGCCCCGGCACGACGACCGGGGCCGGGGCGACGACCCCGGCACGCCTGTGGGGGGGCGAGGGGCGGGCGGCACACGGTCCGGAACCCGGCCGAGCGTGTCGGCGGCAAAAGACGGATCATCGTCATGGAGGGGACGTCCGGCAGCTGCGCGAGTCATGGGCGGGGAGGCCGGGTCCGCCCGACGGCCGAGGCGCCGCCCGTGGACCGTGGCGGTGGCGCGCCGGCCCGGCGGCTTCGACCGGACGCCGGTAACGAGTCTCCCCCGCACCCGCACTATCGGCAGGCTTGCGTGGACTGGGCGGCGGCCTGCGGGGGCCGACGCGGAAGCGCTGGTCGGAACCGGGCGGTGGCTGTAGAGGCCCGGCACACCGGTGCGCGGGCCTACCGGCTGTCCAAGGGCCGCTCGCCTCGGTTCGATGAGCGCCCGAGCTCCGGGTCGCCGGGGTGAGCCCTGATCGGGCGGCGGCGCCGGGGGTCTGCTTACCCGTTGCGTTCCGCGGTGCCGTCCCCGACGGGCAGGCCACATTGGTGGAGATGCGTTCTTTGCAGAGTGCCAGGACCGGGGCGGGGTACACCGCCGCAGAGCGGGCGGGCGAAGGGTTGCGGGGGGCCTTCCCGAGGCGCCACGCCAACGTATGGACCGGGCATGGGATCGGAGTTTGCAGCTGGTGTGACGCTGACCGGCAGAACCGATCAGTCCATCGTCATCACGGGGCATGGTGTCTGCATCCGAGGAAGAAAGACGGTACCCAACCACACTGTTCTCCCCACCGGAAACCCCCGAACCAGCACCAGGTCAATCAGCGTGACCCACGCCCACCAAGATCAGCGATATCGTTCGACCCAATGCGGGCGTGTGTCACGCCGCGATCTGCAGACTGCACCTGGACCCGGGAGAGTTGAGCCGATGACGCACTACGAAGACCTGACACCGTACGAGTACGACGAGGACCCACTTCCTGGTGGTGTCAACATCGGCTGGCTGTCCAAGCGGCACCCTTACCGCCACGGTAGGACACCAGAAGGGCTGGTCGCTGCGCTGGCCCACCTTGCGAAGGACTCGAAGAACCGGTACCGGGGATACCACCACTGCGAGCTTTGCCCTGGCTTCGAAGAGGCCGAGCGGAGCGCCAGAAGAGATGGCCTTCTCTTGGGAAACGCCGAAATCCACGTTCCCGGGGAGAGCGGAGTCACATACGTCGCACCCACGCTGATCGTGCATTATGTGGAGGCCCACGAGTACCTCCCTCCGAATGCATTCACTGATTCCGCACTCAAGGCGAAAAGGGTGAAGACCTTCCAGCAAAGGGATCTTCGCGCAGACACGTGAGTCGAGGAATCCGGGACGACCGGTCAGGAGCCCAGCAGCTTCGTGTCGACCGCGAGAGCTTTGACACGCATCGGTGCGCCCAGGTCGATGACCGGCCTGTTCACACCGGTGGCACCGCGAGGTTCGCCTCGAAGCCGGCGACACGGCGCATCGATCATCGGTCGCGTCCAGTCGTCCACCTCGTCCTCAGAGCGTGTAGGAGACCCCACGCCGGAGCCGCACGCGCGGAACCGATGCAGGTCCTTGAGGGCCGAATGAGTGAGCTCGGGCAGTGCTCGGAGCGCGCCTGCCGCCGGCGTCCCGGGCGGAAGCGCGGTCGACGGGAGGCAGCAACGTCATCAGCTCCAGGCCGGACGACTCAGGACAGAGCTGCGACGTGCAGCGGTCTCCGACGTCAGTGGCCGACGGCGTGCGGCCCCTCCGCGGAAGGCCCGCTGTCGCCACCTCGCCGCGCAGCGAGAACCCCCGCTCTGCGGGCACCGAGTGGGTGATACGCCACGGTCACGGCCAACAACGAGCCGGTTGCGCTGCCCGGCTCGCTGTCCTTGACCTCGTCGTCACCGGCGATGACGGCCGCGGACACCGTCAGCATCTTGACCTGGCGGCGATCGTCACCGCCGCCGGAGCCACGGTCGTGAGCTCGGCGGACCCCTCGACCTCGTACTCGCATCCACGTCATGGAGACCTGATCACCCGCGAACCGCCCGGCATGGCATCGGGCCAGGCAGTGGCCGGACCTCTGATCAGCGACTCCGACGAACCCCCCGGACCCGGCGAAACCGCCCTCAGGTCATACCCACCACAGGGGGACACAGCAATACCGGGCCCAGCCGCCAGCGCCCGTTGCGGAACCACCGATTACATGCCGGGGAGGCGGGCGGCGGTGCGCCGGTTCACGCCGAAGTGCGTCCCGCTCCGGCCGGTGGCACTACGTCGCGCTCGCGGTGGGAACCATCCCGGTACGGCGTGCTCCGGTGACGCCCCGGCAGCTGAGGGGAGACGCGCGATGGAGTGGTACCTGGCGATGGCGCTCGGCGCGGTGGGCGGTGCGCTCACCGAGTTGCTGGTGCTGCACAGCCGGATCTCGGCCTGGCGGGCGGCCCGGCGCGGCGCCAGGGTCCGCGGCGAGCCGCTGATCCCGCTGGCCCGCTACACCGATCCCCCGGCGGACGCCCTCGCGGCGGTGAGTCTGGTGGTGCTGGGGGCGGCGGCCGGGCTGCTGTTCCACAACCAGGTCGTCGGCTTCGCCGCCGCGGTCGCGGTCGGTGTCTCGGCACCGGCGCTGTTGCGGCACCTGGGCAGCAGCACCACCGTCCGCGAGGCGGTCCAGGGGCCCGCCCCGGTGGGGGACGGGGCGGCGGTCGGCGGGGATGCCGCGCTCCCGGTGGGCGAGGTCCGCCCGTGAGCCGCCCATGGCCGGCGAGGATCCGCGCCTCGCTGTACGGCGGGGGGCGCCCCGGTTCGCGCCACGAGCGGCACGCCGCCGGATGGTCGCTGTGGCGCCGGTATCTCGCGTCGCTGCTGTGCGTTCCTCTCCCGCCGGTCGGGTCGACGACGACGCGCCGGGCCCGCGCCGCCGCGGCGGCCGACCCGGTGCCGCCGGCCGTTCCCTGCACCGCGCCCCGTGCGGTGGGGGCTCCGGGGGCCGTGACTCCGCCACGCCGGGGCACGTGGCCGACCGCGACGCGCGGCCCGCTCGGCCGGCTGACCGCCGCGGCCGAGGGTTGGCGGTCGGCGCCCGCCACCGTGCGGCTGCTGCACCGGGCGACGCTGCTGGAACTCGCCGACGAGCTGACGCCCGCGCCCGCGGGGGATCCCGCGCTGCGGGCGTGGGCAGCCGCCCGTGACGGCCTGTCGGCGCGCGCCCTCGCCCGCGCCGCCGACCTGACCCGGGTCCGGGCGCTGGCGAAGGCGGTCGAGGACGCCCTGCGGTTCGCGCGGGACGGGGAGGCTTCCGCGGCGGGCCACGGACTGTGCCGGGCGGTGGAGTCGGCGCACGGGTTCGGGGAGCGCCCGGTGGCACCCGACGCCGGTGTCACCGCGGCGGTCGGCCGCGCCGTGGACGTCCTGCGCTCCGCCGCGACCGATTTCCGGGGTGCGGACCTGGCGGCGGCAGTGGCCGACGATCTCCGGCTCGCCGGGGTCCGCTGGGACGGCGGCACCCGGTGGCCCGGCGACGACTGGGCGCTGCGGGTTCGGAACGCCTCCGCGGAGGACCCGCCGGGTTCAGGAAGTTACGTGGTGCTGCCCGAGTGGCAGCCCGAGCCGTCCCCGCCGACGCCGGTCTGAGAGCGTGTGTGAGACCCCGAGTCGGATCAGCTCGCGGCGTCGGATGCGATCGGCTGCACGGCGGAGGGGCTCCCTCACACCGGGTTGTCTTCGGGCGTTCCTGACGACGCAGCAGATGGCCGTAGCCGGCGCCGCAGGCCCGGCCTGGGGTCTCACACACGCGCTGCGGGCCGCCCGCCCACGGCGTCCGCCAGGGGCGGGTGGCCCGTGGTGCGGCCGATCACGTCCGCACGCGGTCGATGTGGCCGAAGTGCCGGGCCGAGGGGGCGAGCGCTGCCAGGGCCGGGGCCAGGAAGCAGGCGATCGCGCAGCCGAGCAGGACCGGGCTCGTCCCGAGGGCGGCGACCGCGGGGGCGAAGAGGGCCAGGCCCAGCGGGGCGAGGCCGTAGGAGAGCAGGAAGTCCAGGGAGGAAACCCGGGCCAGGCGCTGCGGTGCGACCTCCCGCTGGATCGAGGTGAACCAGGTGACGTTGAAGAGTTCGATCCCGACCCCGGCGACCACGTAGGCGGCGACCACCACCCAGGCCGGGGCGGGTGTCAGCAGGCTCAGTGGGGCGAAGCCGTAGCAGGCGAGCCCGGCGAGCGCGACCCACCCGGCGCTCGGCGGCCGGCGACGCGCCATCACGAGGGCACCCGCCAGGGCGCCCAGCACGTAGGCGGTGGTCGCGGCGGCCAGCACGGCGCTGGTGTCGTAGCGGTCCCGGCTGATCAGGGGCAGCGCCACCGCGGTGGCGCTGTAGCCGGTGCAGATGACCACGGTCAGCGCGGCGAGCCCGGCGGTGAACCAGCGGTGGAGCCGCGCCTCGGTCAGGCCCTCCCGGAAGGCGGTGACGGGACCGGCCGCGGTCGGGGCGGCGCCCCGCCCGGC
>NZ_JAAVJB010000299.1 GCF_012034385.1 Streptomyces spiramenti | reverse complement strand
GGCTCAGCGGCGCCCGGCGGGCCCGGCGTCCGTCGACGCCCAGGGGTCAGCCCCGGGTCGGGCGGGACCCGGCGGGGACCTCCGAGGGCCGCTGCTGCCGGGGAAGCCCGCCGGCGTCCGTCGAGCGCGGAGCCCGGCGGGGCCGCCGCCGTCAGCTCTCGTAGAAGATCCGGTCCACGACCGCACGCGCCCGCCGGGTGGTGCGCCGGTAGTCCTCCAGCATCTCTCCCGCGTGCCCCGGGTCGTAGCCGAGGTAACGGGCGACGCCCGACAGCTCCCGGGTGGCGTTGGGGAAGGTGTCCCCCGGCCTGCCGCGCACCAGCAGCGCCGCGTTGCGCACCCGCGACGCCAGCAGCCACGCCTCGTCGAGCGTCTGGAGGTCGTCCTCGTCGAGCAGTCCCACCGCGTGGGCCGCGGCGAGGGCGGGACGCGTCCGGGTGGTCCGCAACTCGGGGTGGTCGTGGGCGTGCCGGAGCTGGAGCAGCTGCACGGTCCACTCCACGTCGGAGAGACCGCCCCGCCCCAGCTTGGCGTGGAGCGTGGGGTCGGCACCGCGCGGCAGCCGCTCCGCCTCCATCCGGGCCTTGAGCCGCCGGATCTCGCGTTCGGCGTCCTCACCCGGCCCGCCGTCCGGGTAGCGGACGGGGTCGACCAGCGCCAGGAACCGCTCACCGAGCCCGGTGTCCCCCGCCATCGGCTGGGCCCGCAGCAGCGCCTGGCTCTCCCACACCCGGCTCCAGCGCCGGTAGTACGCCGCGTACCCGGTGAGACTGCGGACCAGTGGACCGCTCTTCCCCTCAGGACGCAGGTCGGCGTCGATCAGCAGCGGCGGATCGGGCGCCGGGATCTGGAGCAGCCTCCGGAGTTCGTTGGCCACCGCGTGCGCGGCGCGGGACGCCTCCTCGTCGCTGACGCCCTCGCGGGGCTCGTGGACGAACAGGACGTCCGCGTCCGAGGCGTAGTTGAGTTCCTGCCCGCCGAAGCGGCCCATGCCGATGATGACGAACCGGGTGGGCAGTTCGTCACCGCTGTGGGTGCGGGCGGCGGTGCGCAGCGCGCCCGCCAGCGCGGCGGCGTTGAGGTCGGTCACCGCGGCGCCGACCCGGTCGATCGCCTCGGGCCGCAGCCCGGGGGCCGCGTAGGCGTCGATGACGTCCGCCGCGGCGGTGCGGAAGAGTTCCCGGCGCCGCACCCCGCGGACGGCCGCGACGGCCTCCTCGGCGACGGGGTGCCGGCCGACCGCCGCGAGGATCTCCTGTTCGAGGGCCTCCCTGCCGCGGGGCCGCAGGCCCTCCTCGCCGCCGAGGAGGGCGACGGCTTCGGGCGCCCGCAGCAGCAGGTCGGTGGCGAACCGGCCGGAGGCGACCACCCGGGCCAGGTTCTCGGCGGCGGCGCCCTCGTCGCGCAGCAGCCGCAGGTACCAGGGGGTGTTGCCCAGGGCGTCGGAGACCTTTCGGAAGCCGAGGAGCCCCGCGTCGGGGTCGGCGGAGTCGGCGAACCGGTCGAGGAGGACCGGCAGCAGCGTCCGTTGGATGGACGCCTTGCGGGAGACGCCCGACGCCAGCGCCTTGAGGTGACGGAGGGCGGCGGTGGGGTCCTCGTAGCCGAGAGCGACCAGCCGCTCCTCCGCCGCGCCGAGTGACAACCGGGCCTCGCCCGCGTCGAGTTGGGCGACGGACTCCAGCAACGGGCGGTAGAAGAGCTTCTCGTGGAGCCGGCGGACCACGGCGGCGTGTCGGCGCCAGGCGCGGTTGAGCTCGGCGACCGGGTCCTTGAGGAAGCCGAGGGACCGCCCGATGCCGCGCAGTTCCTCCTCGGTGTCGGGCATCAGGTGGGTGCGCCGCAGCCGGTGGAGCTGGATGCGGTGCTCCACGGTGCGCAGGAACTGGTAGGAGGCGTCGAGTTGGGCCGCGTCGACCCGGCCGACGTAGCCACGGCCGGCGAGAGCGGAGAGGGCGGAGAGCGTGGTGGGGCTGCGCAGTTCGGCGTCGCCTCGTCCGTGCACCAGCTGGAGCAGTTGGACGGCGAACTCGACGTCGCGCAACCCGCCCGGACCGAGCTTGAGTTCCCGCCCGGCGTGGGCGGCGGGGATGGACTCCTCGACCCGCCGTCGCATCTGCTGCACGTCGACGACGAAGTTCTCCCGGGCGGCGGCCTCCCAGACCAGGGGGGAGACGGCCGCGTGGTACTCCTCGCCCAGTGCCCGGTCACCGGCGACCGGGCGGGCCTTGAGCAACGCCTGGAACTCCCAGGTCTTGGCCCACCGGCGGTAGTAGGCGAGGTGGCTGGCGAGGGTGCGGACGAGGGGGCCGTTGCGTCCCTCGGGCCGCAGGTTCGCGTCCACCGGCCAGATGGTGCCCTCGGCGGTGCTGTCGGAGCAGATCCGCATGAGGCGGCCCGCGAGGCGGGTCGCGGCCTGGAGGGCGGGGCCCTCGGCGTCCTGACCGGCGCCCTCGGGCGCCTCGGCCACGAAGATGACGTCCACGTCGGAGACGTAGTTCAGCTCTCCGCCGCCGCACTTGCCCATGCCGACGACGGCGAGCCGGCAGCGTTCGGCGTCCTCGGGCGCCTCGGACGCGGCGATGCGCAGCGCGGCCCGCAGCGTGGCCGTGGCGAGGTCGGCGAGTTCGGCGGCGGTCTCGACGAAGCCGCTGGTGCCGCTGAGGTCGCGGGCGGCGATCATCAGCAGGGCGCGTCGGTACGCCAGCCGCAGTCGGTCCGGGTCGTCCGCGCCGGCGAGAGCGGTCTCGAAGTCGGCCAGTCCCGGGTGGAGGTCCGCGGTGTCGAACGAGACGAGGACGCGCCACTCGTCGGGGTGGGCGGCGAGGTGGTCGCCCATGGCCTCGGAGGCGCCCAGTACGGAGAGCAGCCGGTCGCGGAGGGGCTTGCTGGAGGTGAGGGTCTTCAGCAGCAGGGTGCGGTCGGCCTGTTCGGGCTGGTTCTCGGCGATGCGGACCAGGGAGTGCAGCGCGAGGTCGGGGTCGGCGGTGGCCCCGAGCCCGTCGAGGAGGGTGTTGTCGGGCCCGCCGGGGCCGAGTGCCCCGGAGTGGAGGAGTTCCTCCGCCGCGGCGGGGGCGCTGAACCCTCGCCGGGCCAGTTGTCCGAAGAGGCTCTCCCGCCGTCCGCCGACCGCCACGCCGTGTCCTCCCGCTCACCGATCCGCCGTTCCACCGCCCGGCGGGTGGCGGCGTCCCGCGGTGCGGTCCGCGCCGACCCGGCGCGGGGCCCGGTGGTGCCGTCCACCGTGCCGACGGTGGTGCGCCGTCGAGCGTAGCGACTCCGGACGCGCGACGCCGCACGACGGGGCCGGGTCCGGCCCGGGGCGTGCCGGACCGCCGGGTCACGCCCGCGTGGGCGAGCGGCCGGGTCGGGCGGCGGCGTCGCGGCGCACGGGTCACGGCGGGGCGGGCATCAGGGCAGGTGGATCACCGTGTCGGGACGGCTCGCGAGCGTGGCGGGGCGGCCCCGGGGGGGCTCACCGGGGATGGGGACCCGGGGCGAGGGACCAGATCCGTTCGGCGGTCAGCGGACCGTCGGCGGCGAGGAACGCGCCGTGGTCCAGGGCGAGGGGGGCGAGTTGGGAGCCGTGGCCGAGGACGGCCGCCCGTTTGCGCGCCCACGCGTCCGGGTCGAGCCGCGCCGCGTGGGCCACCGTGGTGCGGTAACGGCCGCGCAGTTCGCGGAAGGCTGTGCCCCAGGTCTCGCTGGCGGCCAGGGCGTCGTCGGTCCGCTCGCCGCCCCACCCGGGGAGGTGGCCGGTGTAGGGGAGGTCGGCGTAGACGAACGGCGTGAGGTCGGCCCGGTCCGCCAGCGCGCGGAGCGTCACCTCGCGGACGGTGCGGTGGTCGGGCTGGTTCGTGCCGAGCGGCAGCAGGACGGCGGTGCCCGGGGCCACCGTGCCGAGCGCCTCGGTGAGTTCGGGCAACCCCGGGTCGCCGCCGTACGGGCCGTCGGCGTGACCGAGGGTGCGGCGTGCCACACCGAGGAGGGAGCAGGCCCAGACGTCCTCGGCGTCCCGCACCCGGTGCGCCTCGGCGGCGGAGGTGAACCCGCAGGAGGCGTCCCACCAGGAGACGGTCGCCCCGGGCGGCGGCGGTCCGGCATGGACGGTGAGCACGGTCACCGGCGCCGGAAGCCGGACCAGCAGACCGGCCAGCGACAGCGCCGCGTCGTCGAAGTGCGGGGAGACGACGAGTGTCCCGGGGGCCGACCCGGCGGACTCGGTGGAAGCGGTCGGCTCGGTCGGCTCGGTCGTCTCGGTGGACGCCGTGGAGGCGGTGGAAGCGGCGGGCTCGGGCGACTGGTGCACTGTGCTCCTCGGGCTGTGGGGTGCGCGGGGCAGGGCGGGGCGGGCCGGGGCGCGGTGGCATGGGGCGGAGGGCCTGGTCACGCGGGCGACGGGGCCTGCGGGTCAGGGCCAGAGGTGGGCGGGGTCGAGTCGGCGGAAGACCCCGTCCCACGCGGCGTCGTCTCCCTGCCACCGGCCGGGAACGAGGGGCGTGGTGTCCCAGCCGACGCCCGGCGGGAGGGTGCCGGCGTCCCGGGGCGGGGTGCGGCGCACCCAGAGGAGGGCGAACCGGTGGTGCGGGTGGGCGGCGGCGATGGTGGCGCGCAACCGCCGCAGGTCGCGGGCCTCGCTCTCGTCGAAGGCGTCGTGGTGGACGTAGAGCACGCGGTCGGGTGAGGCGGCCCGTGCGCGGAACCGTTCGGCGAGGTGCTCGAACTTGACCCGGATTTGCGGTAGTTGTTTCTCGATGTCGGCCGCGGAGAGGCGGCCGGACGCCGATGGCGCGAAGTCGTGGAAGAAGCGGATGTCGGAGCCCCGGTCCAGCGCGCAGTGGCCGTCGCTGAACGGTTCGACGGCGCCGGGACGCAGCACCTCGCGGAAGTCGCTGTCGATGGTCTCCACGACGGAGGCGAGTTCGAGGTCGAGCCAGTCGAAGAAGGCGGCGCGCTCGTCGCCGGTGATGCGACGGAGCTGATGGGTGACCTCGCAGTGGTAGCCGAGTCCCACGCAGACGTCGAAGGGGCGGGGCGGTGCGGATGGGGTGGGCATGGTGGCCTCTCCGGAGAGCCGCGAGGTGGGCGCGGCGGTGGGGGTCCGGTCGTCGGCGGCAGGGCGGGGGC
>NZ_JAAVJB010000298.1 GCF_012034385.1 Streptomyces spiramenti | reverse complement strand
CGCCCGTCCCGCCCGCCGGCGAGGTCGCCCCCGCCGCCCCCGGGCAGCCTCCCGCCGAAGAAGCGGCCACGGGCGAGCGGTCCGTGGCCGACGAGGGGACCGGCACGGCCCCCGAGGAGGAGGCGGCGGCCCACCCTGCCGACGAGACGGCCCACGCCCCGGTACCCGCCGACGCCGAGGACGCTGCGGCCTCCGGCGACCTCCCCGCCGAGGAGGGGCCGGCCGCGGAGCAGGATGCGCCCACCGCACCCGCCCCGCTTCCCGTCCCCGAGCCGGCCGCCCCGGCGGGATCGCCCGCTGCCGCCACCGCCCTGACGCACCCGAGCGCGGGCCCGGCGGCCGGGTACGACGAGACCGAGCGCGACACCATCCACCGGCTGATGCGGGACCGCCGCGACATCCAGCACGGCTTCCTCCCCGAGCCCGTCGAGCACGACCAGCTCCTGCGACTGCTGGAGGCGGCCCACACCGCGCCGGCGGTGGGGCCCTCCCAGCCCTGGGACTTCCTGGTCATCCGCTCGCAGGAGACCCGCGGCGCCGTCCACGACCTGGTGCGGCGCCAGCACGAGGAGTACGCCAAGTCCCTGCCGCGCGCCCGCGCCCGGCAGTTGCCCGAACCCGCCGCCCGCGCCGTCCTGGAGGCGCCGGTCACGATCGTGGTCACCGCCGACGCGACCCGCGGCGGCCGTCCCGCGCTCGGCCCGCTCGGCGGTCCGGACGCCGCGCCGTACTCCGCGGCGCTCGCCGTGGAGAACCTCATGCTGGCCGCGCGGGCCGAGGGGCTGGGCGTCGGCTGGATCGGCTTCCACGACGACCGGGAGCTCGGTGCCGTCCTCGGGCTTCCCGAGCACCTGGAGATCGTCGCCTACCTCTGCGTCGGCCACGTCGACGCCACCCCGCGGGAACCGGCCGGCACCGACCCGGCCACCGGCCGTCCGCTCTCCTGGGTGGTGCACGAGGAGTCCTACGGCAGGCGCGCCCTGCCCGGCTCCGCCCCGCACGACCTGCTCGGCGAGACCCTGGCGGCGATCCGTCCGCTGGACGCCCAGTCCCTGGCCGAGGCGTGGGACCGGCAGCGGCGCATGACGAAGCCGCCCGGGGCGCTCGGGGCGCTGGAGGTGATCTCCGCCCAGCTGTGCGGGCTCACCCGCAGCTGCCCGCCGCCCGTCCCCGAGCCCGCTGCCCTCGCCGTCTTCGCCGGGGACCACGGCGTGCACGCGCAGGGGGTGAGCGCCTGGCCGCAGGAGGTGACCGCGCAGATGGTCGCCAACTTCCTCGGCGGGGGAGCGGTCTGCAACGCGTTCGCCGCGCAGGTCGGCGCCGAGGTGTGCGTGATCGACGTCGGCGTCCGCGGTGAACTCCCGGCCATGCCCGGGTTGATGCCTCGCAAGGTGCGCCCCGGCACGGGTGACTTCACCGCCGGCCCTGCCCTCACCAGGGCCGAGGCGCAGCGGGCGCTGGAGGTCGGCATCGAGACCGCGCGCGACCTCGTCGCCGCCGGCAACCGGGCCCTGCTCACCGGTGAGATGGGCGTCGCCAACACCACGGTCTCCGCGGCGCTCACCGCCGTGTTCACCGGCGCGGACGCCGCCGAGGTGACCGGTCGGGGCTCGGGGGTCGACGACGACACCCACGCGCGGAAGATCGCCGTGGTACGCGCCGCCCTTGACCTGCACCGGCCCGACCCCGCCGATCCGATCGCCGTCCTTGCGGCCGTCGGCGGTCTGGAGCACGCGGCGCTCACCGGGCTGATCCTCGGAGGCGCCTCCATGCGGGTGCCCGTCATCCTCGACGGGGTCACCGCCGGGGCCGCCGCTCTCGTCGCCCGGGCGATCGCCCCCGAGTCGGTCTCGGCCTGCGTCGCAGGCCACCGGGGGGCCGACCCCGGCCACCTCGCCGCCCTCACCGCGCTCGGCCTGCGACCGCTGGTCGACCTCGACCTGCGGATGGGCGAGGGGACCGGCGCGCTGCTGGCCCTGCCGGTGGTGCAGGCCGCAGCGCGCGCGCTGCGCGAGGTCGCCACCTTCGACAGCACCGGCGTCGCCGGACGCTGACCTCCGTGGGCCTGCCCCTCCCGCCGAGACCGGGGCGGGGCAGGCGGCACAACGGACCGCCCCGCCCGCTCGTCCGCCCGCTGTCCCGGAGCTCGGACCGGGGCCGGGCCGGTGATCCCCGGCCCACTAGGGTGAGGGCGGCGCGTCGCCTGCCGGCGCGCCGTCGAGCCCGCCCCAGAGAGGCACCGCACCATGTCCTCCTCCCCACCCGCGCCGGGCCACCCGGCGTACCCCGTAGGGCTGCGCCTGGCGGGCCGCCGCGTCCTCGTCCTCGGTGGCGGGGCCGTGGCCCGGCGCCGGCTGCCCGCCCTCGTGGCGGCCGGCGCGGACGTCCTGCTCGTCTCGCCCGAGGCCACTCCCACCGTCGAGGCCATGGCCGAGTCGGGCGAGATCCGCTGGGAGCGCCGCGGCTACCGCCCCGGCGACCTCGACGGCGCCTGGTACGCGCTGATCGCCACCGACGACCCGCAGGTCAACCGGGCGGCATCCGCCGAGGCGGAGGAGCGCCGGGTCTGGTGCGTCCGCAGCGACGACGCCGCCGCGGCCACTGCCTGGACCCCCGCCACCGGCCGCACCGACGGTGTCACCGTCGCCGTGCTCACCGGCCGGGACCCCCGCCGCTCCGCCGCCGTGCGGGACGCCGTGGTCGAGGGGCTGCGTGACGGCTCGCTCGCGGCCCCCCGCCACCGCGCCCGCACCCCGGGGGTCGCCATCGTCGGCGGCGGCCCGGGAGACCCCGACCTCATCACGGTGCGCGGACGACGACTGCTGGCCGAGGCGGACGTGGTGATCGCCGACCGTCTGGGCCCGCGCGACCTGCTGGAGGAACTCCCGGCCCACACACGGGTGGTGGACGCGGCGAAGATCCCCTACGGCCGTGCCATGGCCCAGGACGCGATCAACGAGGCGCTCCTGGAACACGCCCGCGCCGGTCTGAACGTCGTCCGGCTGAAGGGCGGGGACCCTTACGTGTTCGGCCGGGGGATGGAGGAGGCCAACGCCGTGGCCCGCGCCGGGTTCCCCGTCACCGTCGTCCCCGGGATCACCTCGGCGGTGAGCGTTCCCGCCGCCGCGGGCATCCCGGTGACGCACCGCGGGGTCGCCCACGAGTTCACCGTCGTCAGCGGCCACCTCGCCCCTGACGACCCCCGGTCCCTGGTCGACTGGCAGGCGCTGGGCCGGCTGCGCGGCACCCTGGTGCTGCTGATGGCGGTGGAGCGGGCCGGAGCCATCGCCGAGGTGCTCATGCGCCACGGCCGCCCCGCGGACACACCGGTCTCGGTGATCCAGGAGGGCACCACCGCCGCCCAGCGACGGGTGGACGCCACCCTCGCCGACCTGGACCGGGCCATCGCCTCCCACGCCCTTCGCCCCCCGGCCGTCATCGTCGTGGGCGAGGTCGTCTCGGCGGCCGAGCGGTCGACGATCGACGCGCTCGCGGGCCCCACCCGGCCCGGCCACGCCGCGGGGGAAGGCGACCCCCGATGAGCACCGCGGGCCCCCGACCCGAACCCATCCCCGTCACCGACCCGACCGATCCACGGCTCGCCGACTACACGGACCTCACCGATGTGGCGCTGCGCAGCCGCCGCGAACCCGCGGAGGGTCTGTTCATGGCCGAGGGGGAGAAGGTGATCCGCCGTGCGCTCCGGGCCGGGCACCGCGCCCGCTCGCTGCTGCTGACCCCCCGCTGGGCGGAGCAGATGCGCGAGGTCTGGCGCGACATCGACGCCCCGGTCTACGTCGTGGAACCCGAGCTCGCCCGCGAGGTGACCGGCTACCACGTCCACCGGGGCGCCCTCGCAGCCCTGCACCGGCCGGCCCTCCCCGACCCAGGCGAGCTGCTCGCCGGGGCGGAGAGGGACGCCCCGCGCCGCGTGGTGGTCCTGGAGGACATCGTCGACCACGCCAACGTCGGCGCCGCGTTCCGGAACGCCGCGGCCCTCGGCGTCGACGCCGTGCTGCTGTCGCCGCGCTGCGCCGACCCGCTCTACCGCCGCGCGGTCAAGGTCTCGATGGGTGCGGTGCTCCAACTCCCCTGGACCCGGCTGTCGGACTGGCCGGACGGCCTGGCCCGCTTCGGCGAGCACGGCTACACCACGGCGGCGCTCTGCCTCTCGGCGGACTCCGTGACCCTCGACGAGCTGGCCGCCCGGCCGCCGTCGCGGCTGGCGCTGCTGCTGGGGACCGAGGGGGAGGGGCTCTCGGCGGGCGCGCTGCGCGGCAGCGACCTGCGGGTCCGCATCCCCATGGCGGCGGGGGTGGACTCCCTCAACGTAGCCGCCGCCTCCGCCGTGGCGTTCTACGCCACCCGACCCTGACCCGTGCGGCGGGCCTGGCTCAAGCCGTGCCGCCGGAGTCGGCGGGTCCCAGCGGGACACGCATCACGTGGAGGCCGATGAAACCCTCGGTGGGGTGGTGGAACGCCTCCGGCACCGTGCCGACCACGGAGAAGCCGAGCGAGCGGTAGAGCCGCACGGCGTGGACGTTGGTCTCCGCCACCGCGTTGTACTGCATCGCCCGGTAGCCGGCGCCCCGCGCCCAGGAGAGGCTCTCCTCCACCAGCGCCCGGCCCGCGCCCCGGCGGCCGAGACCCGGGTCGACCATGTAGCTGGCGCTCGCCACGTGGGAGCCGTTGCCGCCCTGGTTGGGGTACATCTTCGCACTGCCCAGAACCGCGCCGGTGTCGTCGACAGCGACGGTCACCCGTCCGGGCGGCGGCACCATCCACAGGGCGCGCCCCTGCTGCTCGGTGGTGCCGGTGTCGTAGCAGAAGGTGTCACCCGCCGCCACGATCGGCTGGAAGAACGGCCAGATCGCCGACCAGTCCCGGTCGGTCGCTTCTCTGATCAGCATGGGCGTCATGCTCTCACCCGTCCCACCCGCCCCGGGGCGGGTGGGACGGGCGTCCTGCGTCACAGCGGGCTCTGGCCCTGCGCCGCGGCGATGCCGAGGGCCACCAGGAAGGTCACCGTCACGAACACCACGACCCGCTGCCGCAGCAGCCGTGTGTCCCACCCCCGGCGACGGCCGACCGGCGGCCTGGTCCGCTCCGGCGCGCGCGCCCGCCCGTCGCGGGCCGCGCGCTCCGGACG
>NZ_JAAVJB010000297.1 GCF_012034385.1 Streptomyces spiramenti | reverse complement strand
CCGCCGGCTGCCCGCCGCCCGGGGACGGCCCCGCGCCGTCAGCCTGCGGCTGCCGGGCCGTCCCCGGCGTCGCGCCCGGCCGCGATCCGGCGGGCCATGAGCGTGGTCAGCTCGTACGCGGTGTGCGAGGCGGCCACCGCGGTGATCTCGGCGTGGTCGTACGCCGGGGCGACCTCCACGACGTCGGCGCCGACGAGGTTGCAGCTCGCGAGCCCCCGCAGGATCTCCAGCAGCTCCCGCGAGGTCATTCCCCCCGCTTCCGGCGTTCCGGTGCCGGGAGCGTGCGCGGGGTCCAGGCAGTCGATGTCGATGGAGACGTAGAGCGGGCGGTCACCGATGCGTGCGCGCAGCTGGTCGGCCACCTCGTCCACGCCGCGCCGCATGACGTCGGCCGAGGTGACGATGCCGAACCCCATCTTCTCGTCGTCGTCGAGGTCCTTGCGGCCGTAGAGCGGCCCGCGGATGCCGACGTGGGAGAGGGCCGAGGTGTCGAGGATCCCCTCCTCCACCGCGCGGCGGAACGGCGTGCCGTGGGTGTACTCCGCGCCGAAGTAGGTGTCCCAGGTGTCGAGATGGGCGTCGAAGTGGAGCAGCGCCACGGGGCCGTGGCGCCGGGCGGCGGCACGCAGCAGCGGCAGCGCCACGGTGTGGTCGCCGCCCAGCGTCACCAGTCGGGTGCCGGACGCCATCAGGTCACCGGCGGCGGCCTCGACGGTCTCCACCGCCTCCTCGATGGAGAAGGGGTTGACGGCGATGTCGCCCGCGTCCGCCACCTGGGCGAGGGCGAAGGGCGAGGCGTCCTGCGCCGGGTTGTAGGGACGCAGGAGCCGGGACGCCTCCCGGATCGCGTTGCCGCCGAAGCGGGCGCCCGGCCGGTAGGAGACCCCGCTGTCGAAGGGGACCCCGACGACCGCGATGTCGGCCCGGCCGACCTCGTCGAGCCGCGGCAGGCGGGCGAAGGTGGCCGGTCCGGCGTAGCGGGGCACGCGGGAGGAGTCGACGGGGCCGCGCGGCCCGGCGCCGGGGGTGGTGGTGGGGGCTGCGGACGGTTGCTCGTTGGACATGCCCGCAGGGTAGGCGCCCGGTGGGCACGGGGTCGCTGGACAGCGTGCAGGAACCGCCGGTCACGTTTTGGCCACTGTGTACGGGCGCCAGGGTGCCGCCCGGGGCGACCACCGCCACAATGGGATCATGTTTCCGGTTTCGCGTGTGCCCTCCCGTGACGAGCTGCTCGACCACCTCGTGGGGGCCCGCATCGCCGGCGACGTGGCCACGCCCCGTGAGAACAACCTGGCGCACTACCGCGAGTTGGCCAATGGCAACCCGTACTACTGGTTCGGGGTGGACCTCGGTGACCGCTGGGCCGACGAGCAGGACGTCCTCGCGGTGATGGCCGAGCTCTGCGGCGTCAACGAGGACCCCGGCCACCGCGCCGGCCAGGACACCATCGACCCCGAGCTCACGGTCGCCGCGCTGGACCGCGCCGCCGCCGAACTGGGCAAGGCCGCGGCCGACCGGGCGCGGGTGCTGACCGCGACCGGGCACCCGGGGGGACTGCTCGACGTGCACGCCCAGGTCGCCGCCGCGCTGCGGGCGGCGGGGTGCGAGCTGGTGCGGGTCCCGCTGGGCCTGACCGCGGACCAGGGGGTCGTCACGCAGCTGGCGGGCGTCGCGGTGTACGAGCGCGGCGCCTCCCTGTGGCACACTCACTCGCCCGCGCCGATGTCGGAGATCCTGGGCGCGCTGCCGCGGGAGGGCGAGGCGCTGCCGGACCTGGTCTTCGCCGACCACGGCTGGGCGGGGTGCGCGGCGCAGCACGGGATAACCACGGTCGGTTTCGCCGACTCCAACGACCCCGCGCTGTTCCTCGCCGAGCACGAGGGGACGCTGAAGGTCTGCGTCCCGCTGGACGACCACGTGGTCAACCCCAGGTTCTACGAGCCGATGACGGCGTACCTGCTGGCGGCGGCCGAGCTGGGCTGACGCCCGCCCTCCGTCCTGCGCTCCGTCCCGCTCCGCCCCGCTCCCCCTCTGTCCGGCGCTCGCCGCGTGGGCGCCGCGTCCGTTCCGCGAGCCCGTTCGGCGCGCACCGCCGGGTGCCGCGGCGCGTCCCTCCGCCCTGATCCCCCGGCGCCCGCCGTCGAGGCGCCGTGCTCGTCCGCGCCGCGCGGCCGAAGATCGACCCCACCCCTTGTTCGATGATTACGTATCTGCGTAATCTTTGCTCATGAAGAGCGACCGGTCCACCCCGCCCCGCGCCGCGACCACCGACGACGCCCGTGCCGACACCGACACCGACACCGAGATGCTCGCGGAGCGCCTCACCGCGCTGACCGAACGGGTCGCGGCGCTGGAGGCGGTGGCCGTCGACGCGTCGCCACCGGCCCCCACCGGCGACCTGCCCGACCCCGACGCCTTCTGGGCACTGCACCGGCTGCGCTCCGAACTGGCGGAGCTGGGCGAGGCGGACGGCGGCGTGATGATCGTCGGCACCGTCGCCGCCGGCCCCTCGGGCGGGCGGGCCGAGTGGCAGCAGGCGTTCGGCACCGCCGCACTGCTGGAGAGCGACTGGACCTCCCTGGCCGACACCGTCGCCGCACTCGGGCAACCGGTACGGCTCCGCCTGATCCAGGGCCTCCTGGCGGGCCGTTCCACGGTTGCGGAGCTGGTCGAACTCGACGGCGTCGGCACGACCGGGCAGATCTACCACCACCTGCGGCAACTCGTCGCCGCCGGCTGGTTGCAGGCCGCCGGCCGCGGGCGCTACGAGGTGCCGCCGCACCGGCTGGTACCGCTGCTGGTCACGCTCGGCGCGGCACGCGGCTGACCCGGCCCGGGGTCCGACGGTCCGGCGGGCCCGTCGACCACCCGCCCCCGCATCCGACCCCGCCCCGCCTGCTCACCGCGGGGCGCGCGTCGCTCGGCACGCACCACGCGGCGGCGCCCCGTCCGCACCACCGGAAAGGAACCTTCCGTGCTCCTCCGCCTCCGGAGACGCCACGGCGTCCTCACCACCGCCGGCACCGTCGTGATGGTGCTCACCGGGACCTTCGACGGCCCGGTCGCCCTCTACCTGGCGTCCGTGGCCACCCTGCTCGCCGGCTTGGCGGCGCAGTGGACCCTGGTGCGGCGGCAGTCGCCCCGGAAGGGCGAGGCGGCCCCCGAGCCGGTGGTCCTCCCCGCGCCGTTCTCCGGGCGCTGGACCGCGCTCAACAGCCCCGCGACCAAGGTCCCGAGCCACACCCACAGCCATGCGCAGACCTACGCGATCGACGTGCTGCGGTCCGGGCCCGACGCGGCACCGGAGCCGCCGTTCACCTGGCTGTGGCCCCCGGTGCGCCGACCGGAGCGGTACCCGTCGTTCGGTGAGCCGCTCAGCGCCCCCGCTGCGGGCACCGTCGTCATGGCGGAGGACCGCTGCCGGGACCATCTGACACGGATGTCGCTGCCCGGCCTCGTCCTCCTCGTGCTGGAGGGCTTCGCCCGGAGCCAGGGCGCGTCCCGGCATCTGCTGGGCAATCACGTGACGCTCGACCTCGGCGACGGCGTGTACGCGGTGCTGGCCCATCTGCGGCGCGGCAGCCTGCGGGTCGGCGTCGGGGACCGGGTGGCGGCCGGGCAGCAGCTCGGGGAGTGCGGCAACTCCGGCAACTCCTCCCACCCGCACCTGCACTACCAGCTGATGGACGGGCCCGACGTGCGCACCGCACGGGGCCTGCCGTTCGCCTGGCGCTACCGGGACGTGGCGGGGGCGGAACGCACCGGAGTGCCCGCGAACACTGAGGAGTTCACCCCGGAGGCGCCGACCGACCGCCCGACGGACGACCCGGCGGGCTGAGCCCGTCGGCCGCGCACCTCCGCGCCGCCGCACGCCGGGTGACCGGTCGGCCGGGCGGACCGGCGCCCGCTCACCCGGCGTTCATCACAGCGGCCGGTCGGCCGGGGTCGTCGTTCACCCGGGCTTCCTAACCTGCCGGGCGTGCCCCGGGGCCAGTGGCCCCGCCCGACGCCCGACAGGACCCGTGATGCGCTCCGAGCCCCGCTCCCCCGGCCGCCCGGCCACCGCCCTCGCCCACCCGCGGCCCGTGGTGCGCGGCCTGCTCGCACCGGCCGCGCTCTGCCTGGCGCTGGCGGCGCCGCTGACCGCCGTCGCGCCGACGGCCTCGGCGGTGGCCGTGCCCCCCTTTGCCTCCCCCGCCGCGGCACCGGCGCAGGGCGGTGAGGCACGGCTGACCTGGGGCGTGGTGCCCGCCGCCGAGGACGGCGCCGACGCACGCGTGTCGATCCGGGCCGAGCTCGAACCAGGCGCCGAACACCGGGACTTCGTGGAGGTCACCAACTTCTCGGAGCGACCGGTGACCTTCGCCCTCACCGCCTCGGACGGCGTCGTGGTGGAGACCGGGGAGTTCGACCTCCTCCCGGAGTCCGAGGAACCGGTGGGCAGCGGGGCGTGGATCACCATCGACGACGAACTCGCTCTGGAGGCGGGTGGCAGCGCGGTGGTGCCGTTCACGTTGCGCGTCCCCGATGACGCGCTGCCGGGCGACCACCCCGGGGGGATCGCGGTCTCCGTGCGCACCGCGGGCGAGGACGAACAGGGCAACGAGATAGCACTGGACGCCCGGGTGGGGGTCCGGGTCCACCTGCGCGTGGCGGGCGAGGTGGCGCCCGCGGTGGAGATCGCGGACCTCTCGGCGAGCTACCGGCACTCGTGGAACCCCTTCCGACCCGGGACGGTCGAGGTGTCCTGGACGGTGGCCAACACCGGCAACGTGCGTCTGGGTTCGGTCCAGTCCGTGGCGGTGACCGGCCCGTTCGGCATCGGCACGGACGCCGCCGGGGGCCCGGTGGCCGAACAGCGGGAGGTGCTGCCCGGGCAGCACAGTCGCGAGGAGTCCTTCACCGCCGAGGCGTGGCCGCTGGGCCGGCTCACCGCCGAGGTCGTCGGCGAGCAGAGCGCCGTGGGCGAGGACGTCGTGGAGGCGGCGCTGCGCGAGGCGCATGCCGAGGTGCGGTTCCTGGCGGTCCCCTGGGCCCATCTCGGGCTGCTCGCAGCGTTGTCGCTGCTGGGCGGCGGCTGGTGGTGGCGTCGTCGGACCCGCCGCCGCAGGCTGGCCGCCGCGCTGACGGCGGCGCGCGCCGAAGGCGCGGCC
>NZ_JAAVJB010000296.1 GCF_012034385.1 Streptomyces spiramenti | reverse complement strand
CCGACCGCGGCCCAGCCGACGGGCCCGGTGCGGCCGGCCTGCCTGCCCGCGGTCACCGCGTCGGCTGCCAGCGCCAGCAGCAGCGGTATGTCCCCGCCCGCGCTGGCGGCCGTGCCGGGGCGCAGTCGGCCCCCGGGCAGCAGCGCTCCCAGCGCCGACACGGGGGCCTCGCCCTCGCGTGCGGCGGCCGTCTCGGGGGGTGTCGGTACTGTCCACACCCTTCGAATTTCGAGCATGTGTTCGAAAAGCGCAAGTGAAGACCTGTCAGGTCACCGAAGGGGCGAAAGCGGACACCGAACGTCACCCACCTGCGGTGGTCCGACACGCCCGACCCGACGCCCGGCAGGCCCACGGCCACCCCTGCGACGGCGGGTTGTGCTCCGTCCGGCGGCACCGGCGGGCCGCTGTCAGTGGTCCGTGGCAGTCTCCGTCCCGGAGCCCCGGGGAGGCCCCGGGCCGAGTGCGGAGGAGCCCCATGCGGATCGTCGTGAGTCAGTTCGTCAGCCTGGACGGCGTGGTCCAGGCGCCGGGCGGCGTGGAGGAGGACACCGACGGGGGCTTCGCCCACGGCGGCTGGTCGCACGCCTACTTCGACCCCGAGATGGTGGGCGGGTTCGTGGACCGGGCGATGAAGGACACCGAGGCGCTGCTGTTCGGCCGCCGGACGTGGCGGACGATGGCCGCGGCCTGGCCGGAGCGCGCGGGCGACCCCTTCGCCGACCGGATGAACGAGGTGCGGAAGTACGTCGTCACCCGGACCCTCCGGGAGGAGGAGCTGACCTGGGGGAACACCACCCGCATCCCCGGGGGCGAGGTCCTGGAGCGGGTGCGGGAGCTGCGCGCGCGGCCGGGCGGCGACATCCAGGTCATGGGGAGCCCCACCCTGGCCCGCACCCTGCTCGCCCACGGCCTCTTCGACGAGCTGCGGTTGATGCTGATGCCGGTGATGCTGGGCGGCGGGAAGAGGTTCTTCCCGGAGGACGGCTCGCTGCGCCGCTTGACCCTGGTCTCCGCCGCGACCAACCCGGCCGGCACCCAACTCCTCGTCTACCAGCCCTCGGACGCCGACTGACCGCTCCCCTGCCGGCGGCTGCTCCCACCCGGCGCCGCCGCGGGGGCGGGTGGAGGCACGGGTCCGGCGGGTGCGTCGGCCGGGAGAAGGAGGCGGTGGAGGGCGGGGCCACGCCCCATGACGGAGCCGCGGCCCCTCACCGGCACCGAGCGAGCAGTGCGGGGCAGTGGCGCGCCGAGACCTGCCCCCACCGGCCGCACCGGAGGCCGGACGCCCCACCCGCGACCGCTGCGGCGTCACCACCCTCGCCCTCCCCGAGCCGCCGGGCGGCGACCCCGTACGCGGAGAGGTCCACCTCGCCGGCGTCAGGGTCGCTCACCGCTGGTGGAACCGGCTCGGCCCCGGGGGCCGGGATCGGTCCCGTCCGCGAGGGGTTCGGGCCGGAGGAAGTGGTGGACGGCGCCCCGCGGCCCGTCCGCCCGGGGCCCGGCGGGTGCGGAGCGGAGTACGAACTGCTGCGCGACCGCGTCCCGGAGCGGACGGCCGCGGGCCCGCCTCCGCTCCGGCCCCACCGGACCCTGCGCACGCGGCTGACCGCGGCCCCCGCCGCGGGGTACCGATAGGGCATGATCGGGAGTATGGGGATCGTCGCCGGTCTGGACAGTTCGTCCGACTACACCAGCATCGTCGTGTGTGACTCCGATACCGGTGAGGTGCTGCGGCAGGCCCACGCGCCGCACCCGGAGGGCGAGTCGTCACCCGGCGGGTGGCTGCTCGCCCTCGGTGACGCCGCGGGCGGCGGCGTCCTGGAGGACGTCACCGCGATCGGGGTGACCGCCCAGCAACGCGGCACGGTCGCCGTGGACGCCGCGGGGCACCCCGTGCGCCCGGCGACCGACGCGCGCCACGGCGGCCACTCCGCCGCCGTCAGCCTCATCGACGAGTTCGGCGGCCGGGCCGCCTGGATCGAGGCCGTCGGCGCCGTCCCCCGGCCCTCGCACGCCGTCAGCCACCTCCGGTGGCTGGCCCGCTCGGAGCCGGCGACAGCCGCGCGGGTGACCGGCGTGCTGGCGCCGCAGGACTGGCTGGTGTGGCAACTCCTGGGCCGCCCGGAGCGGTTCACCACCGACCGCGGCAGCGCCTCGGGGACCGGCTTCTGGTCCCCGCACCGCGGCGGCTGGCGCAGGGACCTCGTCGAGCTGGCCCTGGGCCACGACGTCGCCCTGCCCGACGTCCTCGGGCCCGCCGACACGGCGGGACGCACCCCGGAGGGGCTGCTGATCTCCGCCGGCACCGGCGAGACCATGGCCGCCGCACTGGGGCTGGGCATCGGCCCCGGCGACGCGGTCATCTCGCTGGGCACCTCCGGTTCGGTCTGCGCCTTCCACGACACGGCACTCCACGACACCGGGGGCAGCGTCACGGCCCTCGCGGACGCCACCGGCCACCACCTGCCGGTGGTCCGCACCCTCAACGCCACCCGGGTGCTGCGCGGTACCTCCGATCTCCTGGGCAGGTCGCCGGAGGAGCTCTCCGAACTGGCGCTGCGTTCGACCCCCGGGGCCCACGGGATGGTGCTGCTGCCGTACCTGGCCGGCGAGGTGGTCCCGGACCTGCCGCACACCGCCGGCACCCTCACCGGGCTGAGTCGGGAGAGCATGGCGCCGGAGAACCTGGCGCGCGCCGCGTTCGAGGGGATGCTCTGCGGTCTCGCGGACGCCGCCGAGGTGCTGCGCGGCCGGGGGGTGCGGATCGACCGGGTGTTCCTGCTGGGCGCCGCGGCCGAGTTGCCGGCCGTGCAGGCCCTGGCACCCGGGTTGCTGAACGCCGAGGTCGTGGTGCCGGTCGACGCGGACTACGCCGCGATCGGCGCCGCCCGGCAGGCGGCCTGGGCGGCGGGGGTGGCCGACGGCACCCTCACCGCCGACGCCCCGCCGACGTGGGCGCCCGCCACCGGCCGTGAGCTGCACCCCCCGGAGTCACCGGAGGCCAGCGGGGCGGTCCGCACGCAGTTCCGCGCCGTCCGCGACGAGCACCACCCCGGAGCCTTCGGCTGAACGTGCGTTCGGGGCACCGCTCGGTCCGGGTCGCTCGGTCCGGTCCGGGCGGTCCGGTCCGGGCGGTGCTCCCTCGGCGCGGGCGGGCGACGATGCTCAGTCCAGGTAGCCCCTGAGCTGTCCCGCGTAGGCGTGGCCGCGGAGCTTGCCGAGCGTCTTGTGCTCGATCTGCCGGATGCGTTCACGGGTGACGCCGAAGAGGCAGCCGATCTCCTCCAGGGTGCGGGGGCGGCCGTCCACCAGGCCGTACCGCAGCTCCACGACCCGCCGTTCGCGGTCGCCGAGGGTGGAGAGCACGCACCCGAGGTGCTCCCGCAGCATCAGGAAGGCGGCGGACTCGGCGGGGTTGGGAACGTCGGTGTCCTCGATGAGGTCACCGAGGTTGACGTCGTCCTCCTCACCGACGGGCGCCTGGAGCGAGATGGGGTCCTGGGCGAGACGCAGGATCTCCCGCACCCGCTCGGCGGTCAGCCCCAGGTGGACGGCGATCTCCTGGGGCGTCGGCTCCTGGCCGCGTTCCTGGAGGAGCGCCCGCTGGACCCGGATGACGCGGTTGATCAGCTCCACGACGTGGACCGGCACCCGGATGGTGCGGGCCTGGTCGGCGATGGCACGGGACATCGCCTGGCGTATCCACCAGGTCGCGTAGGTGGAGAACTTGAAGCCGCGGGTGTAGTCGAACTTCTCGACCGCCCGGATCAACCCGAGGTTGCCCTCCTGGACGAGGTCGAGCATGGTGAGCCCGCGCCCGAGGTAGCGCTTGGCCACCGAGACCACCAGCCGCAGGTTGGCCTCAATGAGCTGGCGCTTCGCCAGCCGACCGCGGATGACCAGTCGTTGCAGGTCCCTGGCGAGCCGTTCGTCCGCCGGTGGGGTGGAGGCGAGCCGTTCCTCGGCGAAGAGCCCGGCCTCCACCCTGGTGGCCAGCTCCACCTCCTCCGCCGCGCTCAGCAGCGGTATGCGGCCGATCTCCCGGAGGTACTGCCGCAGGAGGTCCCCCGAACCGGAGGCGTCCGGACGCATTCCGGGGCTCTCCCGCTCCGTCCGGGTGGCGCCGGGCTGCCGCGGTACCCGCTCGGCGGCCGGGTGGGCGGGCGGGCGGTCCGGCACATCCAGCAGGGCCGGGGCGGACAGAATCTGGGACTGCACTGAGCGACCTCCAGGTCGTCGCGTCCGGTCAGGGGGCACCGCCGCCACACCGGAGAGGAGAAGAGCCGGCCCCGCCCACCCGCGGTACACGCCCATGTCCCGGAAAGGACAGTTACCCCGCGCATCCCTTGGATTACCCGGGTGCCATGTCGCAGAAACGTTCGGGACACACGCCACGCGGTCCCCGGGTGACAGCCGGTAGCACCGTGCGTGCCGCGCGCCACGCGGTGGCACCGGGCGCCCCTGCCCCTGCCCCTGCCGGAACGCCGTCGTGGCGACGGCGGCGGGCAGCGAGCGCGGGGCGGGCAGCGAGCGCGGGCCCGCGATCCAGCTCCGCAGCCCGGCGCACCGTGCGGAGCGGGAGCTGTTGAAGGTCGCGATCCAGTTCCCGCAGTTCGTCGCCCCCGTGTTCGACGCCTACGGTGAGGACGAGTTCACCGGCCCGCCCTACGTGGTGGCGCGCCGCGCCATCGCGGACGCCGGTGGCACCGAGACCGCGGACGACTCCTTCCTCGCCCGGATCAGGGAGGCGGCCCCCGACGACGGGGCACGCGCCCTGGTCACCGAACTGGCCGTCGAACCGCTGGACCTTCCGCGACGGCGCAAGCCGGAGGTCGGCGTCTACGCGGAGGAGCTGCTGGTCAAGGTACGGCTGGCTGCGGTGGAACACCGCATCACCGAACTGGAGTCGACCGCACGCCGGTTGGAGGCCCAGCGCGACGAGGGGTCCGCCGCGGTGCGGCAGGAGGTGTGGACCCTCCAGCTGTACCGGACGGCGCTGCTGGACCGGGGCGCCCCCGCGCTCTACGGCTGACACCGGTCCGCCCGCCCTTCGGTCTCCGCCCGGTCCCAGCCCGCCCCGCTCACCCCCGCCCCGCGCTCACCCCCGCCCCGCGCTCACCCCCGCCCCGCGCTCACCCCCGCCCCGCGCTCGCTGCCCGCC
>NZ_JAAVJB010000295.1 GCF_012034385.1 Streptomyces spiramenti | reverse complement strand
CTCGGCCAGGCGGTCTGCGACATGATCGGGCGGCGGCTGGCGGCGCAGGTGCCGCAGGACGCGCTGCTGGTGGTCAACCCCTCCCCGCACCCGCGTTCCGGCGTGGTCATGGTGGCGGCGGGGCCGACGGCGCAACCGGTGGCCAGCACCGCCAATCCGGCGGCCAGGGCGAGCGCCGCCGACCGTGTGCTTCCCGGCCCGTACCACGCCATGGTGTCTGCTCCCTCGCCCAACTGCGGCCGTCTGCGCCCAGACTGCCACAGCGCTGCGGCCAACGGGCCAGTCACGGGCGGGAGAAGGGCGACCGGCGCTGCGGCGGGCCCGTCCCCGCTCGCGGCGCTCGACCGCGGCCCTCCGCGGTGGAAGCGGGTGTTCCGGTCCCCGGCGGAGGGGCGCGGGCTAGGGTCCTGGCATGACACACCTGAACGAAGGCCCGGCGGGCGAGCCGGCGCAGCCGCGGGGCGGCCAACCTGCCACGACGGCCGGCGCGGACGGTACCGGTCTCGTTCCGGCGCAGGCGCCACCGCCTCTGCGGGCAGGGGCCGAAGCCGGGTCCGCCCCCCGGGGCGAGGGGGCGGCCGGGCCGTCCGGCGGACCGGGCGGGCGGGTCGGCGGACGGGCCCTGGCGGCATTCACCGGGTGGCGGCTCGCTGTCGCGGCCTGCGCGTTCATCGGCTACGTCGACGTCGCCGTCCGGTTCGGCGACCCGCTGCTGGCGCTGGAGGACCTGAGCCACCTCGCCAGCTTCGTCGCGGGGGTGCTGTACCTGGGGCTGGCCGCCTACCCGTTCGTCACCGGCCGGGTCTGCCTCGAACCGCGGAGCCCGTGGGCCCGAGGCTCGGCGGCGGTGGCGCTGCTGTTGGTGGGCGTCGTGTGGCACACGTTGATGGACGGGCTGGAGACCGGCTACCTCACCACCTCGGCGCTCTTCACCCACCTGGTGACGCCGCTGGTGGTGCTGGTCGACTGGCTTTTCGTGGGCCGGAACCAGCACCGGGCGCGGTGGTGGTTCCCGCTGAGCTGGACGCTGCCGCTGCTGGCCTACCTGGTCTTCATGATCGCGGCGGGGGTGGAGTCGTACAGCGACTTCCTGGATCCGGCGTCCGACGGGTTCGCGGTGACCCTCTCCGCGTTCATCGCCGCGGTGGTCGTCGCCGGGTACGGACTGCTGGGTACCTCCCGGCTGACCCGGCCGGTGCGGAGCGCCGTCGCCGACCGCCTCGGGGCCTGACCCGACGGCACCGCGCCGGACGGCCCGGCCCCGGCGGCCCGGGGCCCGTCGGTCGGGGGTGGTGCCGACGGGCCCCGGAGGTTCGTGGGATCAGTCGCCGGCCCGGGCCGGGGCGGGGACGGCCGGGGACGCGGCGGGCTGCTCGGCCGGTTCGGCGGGCCCGGCGGCGGGTCGGCGACGGCTCTCGGCGTCGCCACCCCCCTCACGGGAGCCGTCACCCTCACCGGCGGCGTCGCCTTCACCGGAACCGTCATCGTCGCCGTCCGACCGCCCATGCGGCCGGGTCGGACCGCCGGGCGCCGCCGGTTCCGGGGCGGTGTCCGACCGCCGGAGGGCGAGGTGCGCGCCGAGCGGGCAGCAGAGCACCACGAGACCGGCCCACATCGCGAACGAGAAGCTCCAGAGCCCCATCATCAGCCCGATCGAGAAGTGGAACAGCACGCCGGCGGCAAGCAGCCGCCAGCGCCAGCGCTGCGGCAGCAGCAGCGCCACTGCCAGCCCCAGCTCGATCGCGAGCGGCACCCAGGTGAGTGCGGCGACGCCGAGCGGGTTGCGAATCACCGGGTCGACCAGCGGTTGCAGCAGCCCGGGGGCGCCGAAGGCCGGGTGGGTGGCCCAGTACCACATCACGGTGCCGTCGGCCCATTCCGCGTGGGGCAGCTTGGCGACGCACGCCTGGAAGTAGAGCAGGGACATCTGCACGCGCACCACCACCAGCGCCGAGAGGCAGCCCAGCGCGACGGCGCGGCTCACCGGGGTCTCGGCGCGGTCCGCGGGGAGGCGGTCCCAGTGGAAACGGCGCGGGTCACCGAGGGCGGTGAGCGAGAGGAGCAGCGCGAGGATGGTGGCGATCTGGTCGCCGCCGTCCGAGATGGCGATGTTGCCCCAGACGCTAAAGGTCACCCAGGCGTGCGGCAGCGCGGTCCAGCGGGGACGCCAGCCGGAGGCGACCACCAGCAGCACCGCCACACACAGCAGCCGGGCCGCCGTCAGCCGGTCCTCCGGGACGAGGCAGAACACCCCGATCCCGCTGACGCCGCCGCAGCTGACGCTCTCCTCGATACCGGAGACGGGGCGGAACAGGGAGTCGGTGGAGCTGAAGAGCACGGTTCCCAGCGTCGCCAGGGCGACCAGGGTGCGGGCGAGGCCGTAGACGGCGGTCCACGGAAGCGGAATGGTCCTCACGGGCAGCTCACCTCCAGGACGAGGGCGTTCTCGACGATCTGCGCGGTGTCGTAGAGGTCGCGCCAGGCGAAGGGCACGGGCGACTCGTGGACGATCCCCACCCGGCCGCAGAGCGTGGGCGAGGGCCCGGGGTTGACGACCTCGGCGCTGACGGGGGCGGCGGCCAGGCATTGCGGCGCGGTCCGCCCCTCGCACTCCAGGGGCTCGATGTCGCGGACCTCGTAGAACAGCACGCCGAGCTCCACCCCCTGCGCCCGGCTCGCCCGGTCGAAGCCGAACTCCGCGTGGCGACCGAGGCGGGCGTCCTGCCAGCCGCCGTCGGTCTCCGTCCAGGCGCCCATGTCGGCGTCCCTGGGCGACTTGGTGAAGAACGCCCAGCCCTGCGGGAGGACGGCACGGCTCGCGTCGGTGACCGACGACTGCCCGGGCAGCTTCACGACGTTGTCGGGCAGGTGGGCCTGCGCCACGTACAGGGCGACCACCGTCCACACCGCTGCCACGGCGGCGATCCAGCTGCGCGGCGTCCGGGTCGTCGGGGGCGCGGTGACCGCGATGCGGCCGCGCCACCGCGCGGGGTCGGTCCACTTCATGTCGGTGACTCCTTGGCGTCGCGGCCCACGGCGGGCGCGCGGTGAGGCGGGCGGGGCGTCAGAGCCAGCCCCGGTCACGGGCGAGCAGCGCGGCGTGCACCCGGTTGTCCGCGCCGAGCAGGTGGATGAGTTCGGCGACGTGCCGCCGGTAGGTGCGCAGCGAGAGGCCGACGCGGCGGGCGCCGGTCTCGTCCTTGCTCGCGCGGCACATCGCGGCGAGGACCTGGGCCTGGACCTCGCTGATGGCGCCGTCCCCCTCCGGGTCGGTCGGGGTGTCCGCGCCGTCGAACTCCTCGGCCTCCTCCCAGAGGCGTTCGAAGTCCCGGACGAGGGTGTCGACCAGCCCGGGTTCGCGCACGCAGAGGGTGCCGCGGTCGCCGTCAACCGGGTCGGCCGGGAGGTGCGCCACCTCCCGGTCGTGGACGGTCAGCGTGCGGTCCAGCTCGGGGGTGACCCGGACCAGGGCTCCTGCGAAGGCGAGTTCGCGGAGGTGGCGGACGACCAGGGGGTCGTCCAGGGCGTCGGGGGCGACGAGTTGGCGCACGGTGGTGCCCTGGCGGAGGTGGCGGTGCTTCACCGCTTCGGTGCGACGGATGTGGCCCGTGGTCAGCACGTCGGTCGGCTCGGCGGTGAGGAGTTCCGCGCAGGAGATGAACGACAGGGCACGCAGACGTAGTTGCAGCTCGACCGGGTCGGTGATCCGCTCGACGAGCGCGGTCTCCGCCGGCGTCTCGCCATCCGGCGGCACGGGGGTGTCGGCGCGGTGCCGCTCCAACTCCTCGACGATGGAGCCGGTGTGGGCGAGGGCGCGGACCTGGCGCAGCAGGTGGTCCATGCGGTCGTCGACGAGCCGGGCGACGGCGGCGTCCGGCTCCTGGGCGCGCCAGCCCTCGCCGTGCTCCTCGACGACGCCGAGCTCCCGGAGCCGGTCGAGCACCGCCTCCACGGTGCCCGCCCGGGCGCCGAGCACCGACCGGAGATGGCGGGTGGGGGCCTCCGGTTCGGCGAGCAGTCGACGGTAGACGTCCTCCTCCGCCGGGGACAGGCCGAGCACCCGCATGACGCGCCGGCTCACCTGCGGCGCCCCCGTCCGTGGGCCGTCGGCCCCTGGCGACTCGTTCCGCACCTGTGCACCTCCCCCCGGTTCGCGGTGTCGTTCGCGGGCCCGGCGCGGCCCGGTTCCGGCCGGCGGGGTCCGGTCGGAACCGGGGCCGTACCGGGCCCCGCCGGCACGGCTCAGGCCGTCCGGAGCACCGTGGCGAGCTGGGCGATGCTCTCCTCCGAGCCGAGTTCGCCCCCCATGATCTGGCTGTAGAAGTGCTGGATGTCCCAGGCGTACTGGGCGTTGAACACGGCGACCGCGTTGCCGATCGCGAGGACGTTGACGGCGACGATGGCCATGACGCAGGCGCCCTGGCCGTACGGCTCGACCGCATCGTCGACGGCGGTCTGGTGGGCGGCGAGCACCTTGGTCGCCGTCTCCAGGCCGCTCTGCACCCGGCGCGGGTCGCCGCTGCGCAGGTCCGTGGAGAAGTCGGCGAAGAAGGTGGGCTCGTTCCGCTCGATGGTGTCGAGCAGGGCGTCGGCGGCGGCGAGCGCGTCGGCGCTGCGGTTGTGCTGCAGGACCTCCGGCGTGTCGTTGTAGAAGCCGGCCTTGATCAGGCCGTCGGCGACGGGGCCCTGGGTGAAGACCAGGCCGCGGAGCAGGTCGCGGCCGTCCTCCGTCGCGGTGGCAGCCTGCTGCTCGATGAGGTGCTCGTGGCTCGCGGGGGCGGCGGCGGTCGACGCCTGGGCGGTGCCGACGACCCCCGCTCCGGCGATCAGGGCGACGGCGGCCGCGGTGGCGATCGTCTTCGGTGAGAACTTCACGTGTGGTGCCTCCTGGACGGAACGACGGTGGGCCCCCGCCCCGGGCTGCGGCAGCACGGCGACGCCGCGGCTGGTGCGCGGCGACCGTCCGGCGGTGGGCTGGGGGAGATCCACACCCTGCCCAGCGGGGGCCACCGCCCTCAAGAGGTGAGGACGGGCACATGGTGCAGCGGGTTGCAGCATGTTGCCGGAACCGCCCCGTCCGCCGCCGTTCGTCCCGCGCGCCACACCCGCGGGGCGCCCGGCGGCGGCACGGGCACCGGACCCGACCGCGGCCCGCCACCGGCGCCCGTGCGGG
>NZ_JAAVJB010000294.1 GCF_012034385.1 Streptomyces spiramenti | reverse complement strand
CGCCGCCACCGCGGTGTGGACCGAGATCTTCCACCACAGGGTCACGGCGACGGTCGTGGCACCACCGGCCAGTATCGCGACGACCAGTGCCGCCAGGTCTCGCGGTGCGCCGAGTGGGGGAGTGCGCGGCGCGGGCGTGGGGACGGCGCCGACGCGCCCCCGGCGCGCGGGTACGGTCTTCCCGGTGCCCGGCCGGAAGCCACCGCCGTGCGGCCCGAGCGGCCGGTCCCGGCGGCGGCGCGACCGGTGACGGGCGCCGTGAACCACCGTTCCCACCGCCCTCGCCGCCCGCGAGGGGAGAGGCGTCGCCGTGTCCACTCCGTCAGCCGACCCGCCCCCGGCCCGCCCGGCGCCCCCGAGAACCGCCGCCGCCCCGGTCGAGCCCCGGCGGGAGTCCCGGCTCGCGCGGTGGGTCACCGAGGCGTGCTCGCCCGGCGTGCTGCTCCTCGTCGTCCTCTGCGCGGTCGGTCTGCACGCCACCGGTTCCGCCACCGGGCTCGGCTGGGCCCTGCTCACCGTGCTGCTGTGCTGTGTGCTGCCCTACGGATTCGTCCTCTTCGGGGTGGCCCGCGGCTGGTGGGCCGACTGGCACATCACCGACCGGGAACAGCGCACCGTCCCCCTGCTGGTGGGCGTCGGGTGCGTCGCCGTGGCCGTCGTGCTGCTGTGGTCGCTCCCCGGCGCACCGCGAGACCTGGCGGCACTGGTCGTCGCGATACTGGCCGGTGGTGCCACGACCGTCGCCGTGACCCTGTGGTGGAAGATCTCGGTCCACACCGCGGTGGCGGCGGGCGCGACGGCCGTCCTGATCGTCACCTTCGGCCAGGCGCTGCTGCTGACGGCGCTGCTGCCGCTGCTGACGGGGTGGTCCCGAGTGGCGCTGCGGGACCACACCGTCGCGCAGGTCGTCGCGGGAGGGGCGCAGGGAGCGCTGATCGGTGCGGTCGGCTACGCCGTGCTGCGCTGACGGCCGGCGGGCCGTTCGGCCGCCCCGGGCCGCCCGCCGCCCCCGGGCTGTTCGCCGTCTCCGCCGGGTCGCTGCGGCCACTTCAACCCCGTTGCTGATCAGGCGTGTTCGTCCGGAAAGCGACGGTCCGCGACGGTGTCCTGACCCGGCCCCGGTCGTTGAACCGGGAGGCAGGGGCAGGCAGGCCCGACGGGGCTGCCGGACCGCGACGGTGGAGAGGGGGACGCGTGGACGACGGCGCCGGGCTGCGGCTCACCGGAGTGCACAAGACGTACGGCAGGCGGGAGGTCCTGCGCGGGGCGTCACTGGAGGTACCGGCGGGGGCGCTGGTCTGCGTCACCGCCGCCGCCGACACCCCGGGCAGGGGCGGGGGGCAGCGCACCGCCCCCGAGGGGGCGGCGAACCGGAGTGCCGGCCGTACCACCCTGGCCCGGATCGCCGCCGGTCGGCTCCCGGCCGACCGCGGTCGGGTCGAGCGCACCGCGGCGGCCGGGTTCTGTCCCCAGCAGGCGGTCCTGAACGACACGCTGACCGTCGACGAGCACCTGCGGTACTTCCAGGCCACCTACCGGCTGCGCGACACCCGCCGCGCGCTGGAACTGCTCGACCAGCTCGGGGCCGGACACCTCCGCCACGAGGACGCGGGGGCGCTCGACCCCACCTCCCGGCAGAAGGTCAACCTGACGCTCGCCCTGATGCACGACCCAGCGCTGCTGGTCCTCGACGACCCCTGCCAGGAGCTGGACCGCGAGACCCGCCGCCGGTTCTGGGAGGTGGTCTGCGGTCTCCGGGACCAGGGGAGGTCCGTGCTGGTCGTCGGGCGGCTGGCGCCGGAGCCCGGGACCTTCGACAGCCTCCGGCTGGCCGACGCGGTGCTGGAGCTCGTCGAGGGGCGGCTCGCCGCCGTGCGCCGTCCCGCGGGCGTCGCCGCCTCCCGGGGCTCCGCGGCCTGACCCCGACCCGGGCGGTACCGGCCGCGGCCCGGCTCGGAGGGAGCGCCGCCGCTCCGTCCGAGCCGGGGGCACTCCCCGTGGCAGCCGCGAGGGGCGGGCCGCCGCCGTGCGACCGCCCGCCCCTCCGCCTGTGGTCGCCGGCGGTCAGCCGTCGGCGCCGGTCACCGACTCGTCGGCCTTCAGCTGCTCGAACAGCTGCGCCGCCGCCTCCTTGTCCCACAGCACCGCCGAACCCTTGTCGGTGGCGTAGCCGGGATCGGCGACGGGCACGTTCATCTGGGTGCCGCCGTCGCCCTGCACGCCGCGCAGCGCCAGGAACATGCGGCCGAGTTCGAAGACGCTCATCTCCTCGTCCACGATCAGCGAGTCCAGGCTGGCGCCCATGGTCGGGTACAGCTTGAACGGGTTGAGCAGCGTCGCGGGCGACGCCACCTGGTTGCCGAGGGCGCCCAGGAACTTCTGCTGGTTCTGGGTACGTCCCAGGTCGCCCATGGCCTCCTGGTAGCGCTGCCGCACGAAGGCCAGCGACTGACCGCCGTCGAGGTCCTGGCAGCCGGCCTCGAAGTCAGCGCCGGAGTTCTTGTCCTGCACCGCCTCCTCGAAGCACATCTCGACGCCGCCCAGCGCGTCCACCACGGAGGCGAAGCCGCCGAAACCGATCTCGGCGTAGTTGTCGATGCGGAGCCCGGTGTTGTACTCCACCGTCCGGACCAGCAGTTCCGGTCCCTCCATGGCGTAGGCCGCGTTCAGCTTGTTGGTCGAGGCGGGAATCCGGTTGCCGGAGCTCGAACCGGTGAACTCGGGGATGGTGACCCAGGAGTCGCGCGGCAGGCTGACCAGGGAGTTCCCGTTGCTGCCGGTGTGCAGGATCATCATCGTGTCGGCGCGGGCGCCCTCGGAGTGACCGGTGCGGAGGCTCTCGCGCTCTTCGGCGGTCAGACCCTCACGGCTGTCGGTGCCGACGATCAGGTAGTTGGTGCCCTTCCCGCCGTCGGGGCGCTCCTCGACCACCGACAGGTCCACCTCGCGGCGCAGCTTGGAGTCGGCCCACAGGTAGGTGCCCACCCCGGTGACGAGCATCACCATGACCAGCGAGATGACGGTCCACTTGATGCGCCGCCCCCAGTTGGGCCGCGGCCGGTGGTCGTCGCGGTCGTCGTAGTCGTACCCGGGGGGCGGGCCGTAGCCGCCCCCGGCCCGGTGGGGTGCGGCGTTCGGCTGCTCGTAGCGGTCGTACCGGTGGTCGCCGTAGGCGGGCCCCTGGCCGTAGCCGCCCTGCCCGGGAGGCGCCTGGCGCGAGACGTGGGGCATGACCCGAGCGCCCTCGGGCTGCGGGGGACCGCCGCGTCCGCGCCGTGGGTGCGGTTGTTCGGTCCATCCCTCGGGCCAGTCATTCATGCCGTCAGTCTGCCGCTCGGCGGACCGCCGAGGGAGAGGGGGTCGGGATCTGTGGCAGAGCTGATGCAATGCGCCCCGCGCGCGCCGCGGCGCGATGTGACCGGGCTCTCGCCGGGGTGGGGCCGAAACCGCCGGTCAGGGCCGGTCGGGCCGTGTCGCCGCGCCTAGAGTGGAGCGCATGACCGAACCGATCACCGCCCGCGACGGCGCCGAGGGCGCCGGTGGCGGCCCGGCGGCGACCCACGAGGAAGCCCCGGGACCCGCGGCGGACCGTCCGGCCACCAAACCGACGGCCGCCTCCCGCACCACGCTCTCCCACATCATGACCGCGAGCGACACCAACCTGCTCGGCACCGTCCACGGTGGCGTGATCATGAAGCTCGTCGACGACGCGGCCGGCGCCGTCGCCGGTCGGCACTCCGGCGGGCCCGCCGTCACGGCCTCCATGGACGAGATGGTCTTCCTGGAGCCCGTCAGGGTCGGCGACCTCGTCCACGTCCGGGCGCAGGTCAACTGGACGGGCCGCAGCTCCATGGAGGTCGGCGTGCGCGTCCTCGCCGAGCGGTGGAACGAGTCCACCCCCGCCACCCAGGTCGGCACCGCCTACCTCGTGTTCGCCGCCGTGGACGAGCACGGACGCCCGCGTCCGGTGCCCCAGGTGGTGCCCGAGACCGAGCGCGACCGGCGCCGCTACCAGGAGGCGCAGATCCGCCGCACCCACCGGCTGGCCCGCCGCCGTGCCATCAAGGAGCTGCGCGAACGCCGCATCGCCGACGGGCTCGACACCGACGACTGACGGCGCCGGGCGCCCCCGAGGTGGCGCACGGCCTGCCGGGGCCGGACCACCGGCGCCCGGCACCGGTTCACCAGCGCCCGATGTCCACGGCCTCGCGGCGCGGACCGCGCCGCGGCGGACCGAGACCGGTCAGCACGATGTACCGCGTCGCCCGGTACCGCTGCCCCTCGTAGGGCGCCAGCAGCTCCAGCATCCGCGCGTCGTCCGCGTCACGCTCGCCCGCCAGGGCGTGGCCGACGATCCCCGGCAGGTGGTAGTCCCCGACCGTCACCGCGTCCGGCGCGCCGTTGCTGCGCTGCAGCACCTCCGCAGCCGTCCACGGGCCCACGCCCGGCACCAGGCAGAGCCGGGCGATCGCCTCCGGCAGCGCCATGTCCGCCGCCTGCTCCAGCCGCGGCGCCGCGCGGACCGCGCGGATCACGGTGTCCGACCGCTTGCTGTCCACCCCGGCGCGGTGCCACTCCCAGGACGGCACCCGCAGCCACCCCGTGCGGTCGGGCATCACCCGCATTCCCGTCCTCCCCTCACCCGCCGGGCCGGGGGCGGGCTCACCGAACCGGTTCACCAGCCGCCGCCACGAGCGGTACGCCTCCCGCGTGGTGACCTTCTGCTCCAGCACCGAGGGGATCAACGCCTCCAGTACCGAACCGGTGCGCACCAGTCGCAACCCGGCGTGACGGCGGGCGGCCTCGGCCACCGACCGGTGGTGGGCGAGGAACTCCTCCGGCCGGTCCTCGGCACCCAGCAACTGCGGCAGGCGGTCCAGCGCCCACTCCGCCCCCGGTCCCCAGGCGCTCGCCCGCACCGGGTCGCCCGGCGGGAGCCGCAGCGTCGCGGGCCCCTCCGGGGTGCGGGTGGCGCGCCAGGCGGTTCCGTCGGGGTCGGTGCGGAAGGTGGGGTCGCCGACGCCGCGCCGCAGCACCGACAGCGTGCGGCGCGGGTCGTAGGGGCCGGTGGGTGCCCAGCTCCGCTCGCGCATGGCCCGCTCAGCGTACGGTCCGCCGCCGCCCGGCCGGCCCCGTGTCCCCGCCCCGGGGTGGTGACGCGCTCCCGGTGGGGGGCGGACGAGTCGTGGCGTGAGGGC
>NZ_JAAVJB010000293.1 GCF_012034385.1 Streptomyces spiramenti | reverse complement strand
GGGCCACCGGGCACGCCCCGGTGGCCCGCCGCCGCGGTGGGTGCCGCGATAATCGCGGCCATGCAGCAACTCGTACTCGCCACCCGCAACGCCCACAAGGTCACCGAGCTGCGCGCCATCCTGGCCGCCGCCGGCGTCACCTCGGAACTGACCGGCGCCGACGCCTTCCCCGAGATCCCCGACGTCAAGGAGACCGGGACCACCTTCGCCGAGAACGCCCTGCTCAAGGCACACGCCCTGGCCACCGCCACCGGCCTGCCCGCCATCGCCGACGACTCCGGTCTCTGCGTGGACGTCATGGGCGGCGCGCCAGGCATCCTCTCCGCCCGCTGGGCGGGACGACACGGCGACGACCCCGCCAACCTGCAGCTGCTGCTCGCGCAGCTCTCCGAGATCGACGACCCGCACCGCGGGGCGTACTTCGCCTGCGCCGCGGCGTTCGCGCTGCCCGACGGGACCGAGCGCGTCGTCGAGGGCAGGCTCGCCGGGACGCTGCGGCACGAGCCGGCCGGCCCCAACGGCTTCGGCTACGACCCGATCCTGCAGCCCGAGGGGGAGACGCGCACCTGCGCCGAGCTGTCCCCGGCGGAGAAGAACGCGATCAGCCACCGGGGGCGTGCCTTCCGCGAGCTCGCCCCGCTCGTCCTGCCGCTGCTCTGACACGCCGCGGGGCGATCCGACTCCGACGCCACTGCGGGCGCGCGGACCGACCGCGCGCCCGCAGGGTCAGTCGAGGACCGCCGTGGCCTCGATCTCCACCAGGTGCTCGGGCACGTCCAGGGCGGCGACGCCGATCAGGGAGGTGGGCGGCCCGGGAGTGAACCCCAGCTCGGCCGCAGCGCTCTCGATGCCCGCGAGCAGCTCCGGCATCCGCTCCGGAGTCCAGTCGACCACGTGGACGCGCAGCCGTGCCACGTCTCGAACGTCGCGCCGACCGAGGCCGGCGCCGTGGCGACGTTCCGGTAGCACTGCACGACCTGGGCGGTGAGGTCGCCGGGACCCACGGTCCTGCCCGCCGCGTCCCAGGAGACCTGCCCCGCGACGTGCACCGTCCGGGAACCGGTGGCCACCGAGACGTGGCGGTATACGCCTGCGCCGGGGAGTCCCGGCGCCGCTTCGAGAGCCGACCACCGTCGCCGGGGACGGCGGCCCGCCGGCACGACACGACACGACGCGTCCGGCGCGCGGCGGTCCCGGGCACCCGCGCCGCGGGGCGTCCGTCCCCCGCACACCGGTGGGCGCCCCCGGACCGGGTGGTCACACCGAGCGGAAGCCCGAGGCGTCCTCGGCCTCGCCCGCACCCGTGAGATAGGCGGAGACCACGACGTTGGCCGAGTACGTCCCGCGTTCCCGGTCGAAGGTGCCACCGCAGGTGATCAGCCGCAGCTCCGCGCGGCGCGGGTCGTGGGCCCCGTACACGGTCTCCGCGTCGAACTCCTCGCGCTCCACCACCGCCACCCGCTCCACCGTGAAGGTGGCCGTGGTGCCGTCCGAGCGGACCACAGCCACCTCGCTGCCGGGGCTGACCGCGCTCAGCCCGTAGAACACCGCCGGAGCGGTCTCGGTGTCCACGTGCCCGACCAGCACCGCCGCTCCCGCCGCGCCGGGGGAGGGGCCTCCCTCGTACCAGCCCGCGATGTCGGCGGCCTCGTACGGCGGCGGCTCGACACCGCCGCCGCTCTCCACACCCCGCGGGATGACGTCCGCGCTCACCCCTATCGAGGCGATCTCCACGGCCAGCGGCACGGCCGCGCCCGTCAGCGGTACCAGCGGCGGCGGCAGCAGCCGCCCGTCGCTCAACTGGCCGCGGGTGCCGCCCGCCAGGGCGCCGGAGTCGTCCGTGCCCCCGGTCAGCCGCACGCCCCAGGCCCACAGTGCCAGCAGCACCAGGGTCCAGGCGACCGCGGTGAAGAGCCGACCGCCGCCGGAGGTGCGGGGCTCAGTGTCCATCGGCGCCGCCCCGCCGCCGTCGGGCGGCGACGACCACCGCCCCCACCAGCAGTCCGCCGGCGAGCAGCGTCACCCCGAACGGGGCGGCCACCTCCGAGCCCGCCGCCGGGACACCTGCCCCTGCCAGGCTCTCGTCATCGGCCGTACCACCGCCGCCGGCCGGTACGGGGGCCGTCGGCCGCGCGGGCGGACCGGTGTGGTGCTTGCCGTGGGCCACCACGACGAGCCGGGCGCTGCCCGCCCGTTCCCTGCCGTCGCACGAGACGTCCACCGCGTAGACGCCGGGCTCGATCGACGAGGAGACCCGGCCCTCCCCGAACAGGCCGGCGTCGGAGCGGCCCAGCGGTACCTCGGCGACGAACGCCTCCGAGTGCGCCGTCGCCTCCCGGTGCTTCTCGCAGCCCTTGACGCGCACCTCCACGTCGTCACCAGGGCGCGGGGAGAGGGGGGAGAGCCGGACGTCCACCTGGTGGTGGCGCCCGTGGCCGTACTCCCCCCGCTCGGGTTCCGGCTCCGGGGAGGACGCGGCGGCGGAACCGCCCGTCGCCACCAACGCGGCGACGGCGGCGGAACACAGGGCGAGCTGGACGGGGCGGGCGATACCCATGGCGGAACCTCCGGTTCGGTACCCTCCGAAGGTCGCCCGCCGCCCGGTGTTCCGCATCCGCTGCGGGGCGGCGTTACGCCGTTCGTCGATCCGATTGCGCCGGCCGGTCGGGCCCGCCGCGACCGGATCGACGGCGGGTCAGATCCGCTCCACCAGGTCCGCGATGGAGTCGACGATCGTCGACGGGCGGAACGGGTGGCGGTCCACGTCCCCGGGGCCGGTCACACCGGTCAGTACCAGGAAGGTCTCCATCCCGGCCTCCAGCCCGGCGAGGACGTCGGTGTCCATGCGGTCGCCGATCATCGCGCTGGACTCGGAGTGGGCGCCGATGGCGTTCAGCCCCGCGCGCATCATCAGCGGGTTGGGCTTGCCCACGAAGTAGGGGTCGCGGCCGGTCGCCTTGGTGATGAGCGCGGCCACCGAGCCGGTCGCCGGGAGCACCCCCTCGGTGGAGGGGCCCGTCTCGTCGGGGTTGGTCGCGATGAACCGCGCCCCGTCCTTGATCAGCCGGATCGCCTTGGTCAGCGCCTCGAAGCTGTAGGTGCGGGTCTCCCCGAGCACGACGTAGTCCGGTGCGGTGTCGGTGAGGATGTAGCCGATGTCGTGGAGCGCGGTGGTGAGCCCCGCCTCGCCGATGACGTAGGCGGTGCCGCCGGGGCGCTGGTCGTCCAGGAACTGCGCCGTCGCCAGGGCGGAGGTCCAGATGTTCCCGACCGGCACCTCCAGCCCCATGCGGCTGAGCCGGGCGTGCAGGTCGCGCGGGGTGTAGATCGAGTTGTTGGTCAGCACCAGGAACGGCTTGCCGGACTCCCGGAGCCGTGCGATGAACCGGTCGGCGCCGGGGATCGGCACGCCCTCGTGGATGAGGACACCGTCCATGTCGGTCAGCCAGGACTCGATCGGCTTGCGCTCTGCCACGTCAAGGACTCCTGCCGTACGCGTCGGGCGGGCGGCGGCCGTTGCCGCGTTCCGGGGGACCGGGCGGTTGCTCCACGGAGCATGCCGCTGACCACAGGGTATGGCAGTGGGCGTTCGAGCGGACCGGCGCCCGGCACCGTACGCTGCCTCCGGCGCACGATCCCGGCGCCCTCGCCCCCACCCCCTCCCGGACAGGACGGAACCGCATGCGGCAGACCGACGTGACGGAGATCCTCGCGCTCGCCCGTGACGCCGGTGCGCGGGTGTGGGTGGCCGGCGGCTGGGGCGTGGACGCGCTGGTCGGCCGGTGGACCAGGGACCACGCGGACCTCGACCTGCTCCACCGGGTCGAGGAGGAACCCGCGCTGCTCGCGGCGCTCGCCGGCGCGGGGTTCACCGAGACCCTGGACGGCCGGCCCGCCCGCTTCGTCGTGGCGGACGCCGGGGGCAGGGAGATCGACCTGCACCCGCTGTCGTTCGCCCCCGACGGCAGCGCCGTCCAGCACACCGGGGAGCCGGGCCTGCCCTACCGCTACCCGGCCGACTGCTTCGTCACCGGGACGATCGGCGGGGCGGTCGTCGTCTGCGTCTCGGTGGCGCAGCAACTGCTGTTCCACCAGGGATACGCCCATCGCGACCGGGACCGCCACGACATGGCGCTGCTGCGCGACGCCTTCGGGGTGCAAACGCCGTGACGGCGGGCGCCCGGCCGTGTGCGGCGCGGGCGCCGCACCGCACACGGTGCTCGCGCCGGGCGGTCAGATCTTGAGGTCGCGGATGAGCTTGGCGACGTGGCCGGTGGCGCGCACGTTGTAGAAGGCGTGCTCGATGCGGCCGTCCTCACCGACGACGAAGGTCGACCGGATGACGCCGGTCACCGTCTTGCCGTACATGACCTTCTCGCCGAAGGCGCCCCAGGCGGTCAGCGTCTCCTTGGTCGGGTCGGCGACCAGCGTGACCTTCAGCGACTCCTTGTCCCGGAAGGACGCCAGCTTCTCGGGCTTGTCGGGCGACACGCCGATGACGTCGTAACCGGCCTCGGCCAGCACATCGAGGTTGTCGGTGAAGTCGCACGCCTGCTTGGTGCAGCCCGGCGTCAGTGCGGCGGGGTAGAAGTAGACGATGACCTTTCGACCCGCGTGGTCGGCCAGTGACACCTGCGCGCCGTCGGCGTCGGGCAGGGTGAAGGCGGGGGCGGCGTCTCCGGGCTTCAGCCGGTCGCTCATGGCGGTGCTCCTCGTCGTGCTGTCGTGGTGCGGGGCGGGCGTCACGTGCCGACGCTCCCCAGGTGCACCCGCCCGAGCTTAGAACAGTGCCGCGCGGGGGTCGTGGGGCGCGGGAGCGGGGGAAGGCTGACAGACTGTCCGCAACGAAGAGTCGATCACGGAGGCATTGCGGTGTCGGAAGCCAAGAAGGCAGCCCCGGGTTCCGCGGAGATCGCGGCCCGGATCGAACGGCGGCGCGACCAGCTGGCGGCGACGCTGGACGAGATCGCGGTCCGGGTCCACCCCAGCACACTCGTGGACGACGCGCGGGCCCGCGCCGCCTCGGTGGTGGACCGCACCGCGGGGAAGGCGTTCGTCGCGGTCAACCGGTCGGTCACCGATGTGCGGGGACGTCTGGTCACCGCCGAGGGGTCGCCGCGCCTGGAGCGCGTTGTCCCGCTGGCGCTGGTCGTGGTCGGGGTGGCCGGCCTGCTCGTCCTCTCCTCACGCCGCCGCCGGCGCTGAGAACACCCCGCGCCCACGGCGCGGAGGTGTCACTGGCCGACCACGCGGGTCGAAAGGTCATCGTCTACTTCTACCC
>NZ_JAAVJB010000292.1 GCF_012034385.1 Streptomyces spiramenti | reverse complement strand
ACTCCGCCACCGGCTGCGGGCCCGCGCGGAGGACCGGATCCGGGCCGCACGGGCAACCGGCCTGCGCAACCTGCCCCTCCACACCACAGCCCAGAACAAGATCTGGCTCGAGATCGTCCAGATCGCTCTCGACCTGCTGGCCTGGATGCCCATGCTCGCCCTCAACGGCACCGCCCGGCTCTGGGAACCCCGCCGACTGCGGTTCCGCCTCTTCTCCGCAGCCGCCCAACTCGTCACCACCGGCCGCCGCCGCATCCTCCGCCTCACCCGGCACTGGCCCTGGACCAACCTGATCACCGGCGCCCTGGAACGGCTCGCACTCCTACCCAACCCCGGATAACCAACGGTTCACCCGTCCCGACACCAGCACCACCCCGACCGGAACAGTGGAACCCGGCGCCCACCCGAGGCGACACACGGGCCCCCACCCTGCCCGGCCTCAGCCACGGACAGCGTGAGGGTCCGCCGACTCCGTCAGCGGACCCTCACGAAAGATCGAGGTTAGTGAGCGTTTGGTTCTCGCCGACGAGTCGCCTCCGATAGCCTCGTACTTGGCCTCGCCAGAGTGATCCACACCTCTCGTCCCAGGGAACGGAATTGGTGCACGCACGGGAAGAACACGCCGACAAGAACTCCGCGCGCAAGACACAGGCTCCGCCCAGGACAGCGGCGGGGCCCGAAGCCGTGAGGCGCGGGCCGATGACCCCCGCGATTGCCTTGGCACTTCAACGTTCCATCGGTAACCGGGCCGTCGCCCGCCTCGTCGACGAGGAGCAGCACTCCCATGGCCCCGGCTGTGGTCACGAAAGCGGGGACGCCCACCAGGCCTTACTCCTCGAGGAAGCCGGCAAATCCCCCAGCCGCTCGTTCCCGGACCCTCTCATCTCCGAGGCCAAGTCTTTCTACCGAAACGAGAACATCGGCGCCGCCCGACTCCACGACAACGCCGTGGCCCAGCGCGCCCTCGTCGCGATGGGTGCCGAGGCCATGACCATCGGCACCCGTGTCTTTGCCTCCCCCTCAGCCAGCACCAACAGAGAACTGATGGGCCATGAATTAAGCCACGTCGACAAGAACACGCGTGGCGTGACTGAGACGGGCCACAGGAACGGCCAGGTCACGGTGACCGATCCGAACCAGCCCTCCGAACGGACCGCGACAGCCGAGGGTTCCGCCTTCGCAGCGGGAGACCCGATCGCGCCGTCCGTTCTCGCCCAACGCGCCGTCGCGGGAGACAAGGTCCAGGACAGCGACCACCCGGTCCAGCGGACCTGCTCCGGCCCGGCCCCCGTTCAGCGCATGCCGGACGTCCCGAAGCCGAAGACGGCCCGGCAGCATGCGCTGAGCACCCACGAGGCCGTCAAGGAACACTGGAGCTATTCGTACGGCGCCGGTAACCAGGGCATCGGCCCCGAAGAAGCTGACAAGCGGTTCTCCCGCCCCTATCAGGGCGAAGAGGCGGCCCAGACCCTGTCACATCAGGCGTTCCTCGTCTACGACGCCCAGGCGGGCCTCCGGGAACAGGGAGACGAGAACGCAGAAGAGAGCGTGAACGAGCGCGAGATCCAGGGCATGCTCATCAACAACAGGCTCCTCTTCGCCTCGAACTTCAACGAGTCAATGGAGTTGTTCAGGGGCCACCAGACCGACGGCAAGGACGGTCGCGACGCCTATTCCGAGATCATCGGGATGGGTCAGAGCGACAAGGGCCGTGAGGGGAACCTCCCGAAGGCGGAAGCCCGTGAGTACGTCGAGAGGGTGGAGCGCGCCGGCAAAAAGACGAAAGAACTCTTCTCGAAGTCGAAGCCTCGCAACCCGACCGGCGACGCCACGGCCGACACACTGCGCAGGCGTCACGGCAAACCGGTGACGATCGTGGACATCAGCGACCCGCCGGAGCCCCTGCACAAACTACTGACCGACGAATCGTACATCGGGGCGATTTTCCTCATCACCTTCGGGGAGGAGAAGAAGCTGGTCCATGCGGAGCAGAAGCTGATGCTGGCCCTGCACCGGTCCGGCGTCACTCCCAAGGAAGTCACGGGCACCCACGCCATCATGGGCCGGTACCGGGGATGCCTCTGCTGCACGGCCGCATTGAGGTACTACCAGAGCAAGTTCACCGACCTGGAATTCGACCCGAACCCCGGCTTCTATTACTGGACGTCCCTGGCGAACCTGTACAAGCATCAAGCACACGTCGTACAGGACCCGAAGTTCCACGAATACATGATGGAGCTCGCCCAGGGACTGCCGAGTTCCTCCGCGCTGTCGCGCGTACGCCCCCCGGAGGACGCCGAGGACCGCCACGGCCCCCAGTTCACTGAATCCGCCGCGCTGGCGGCACGACGGGGGTACCGGACCGCGTCCGACACCGAGGGCGAGAGCTCCGACCATATGGACACGGACGACGAGTACAAGTCCAGGCCCCGCGCGTTCGACCTCACCTACGCGGAAGACTCCGCCGGGAAGCTCGGCAAAGGCTCGAAGACGCAGAACTCCCAGTCCCGGGCCCGCGCCACCCGCATCGTCAGCCCCGAGGGAAGGGAAGAAATTCAGGTCGCCTACCTCAACAACGATACGGAGGCAGAGACAAGTGCATACAAGAAATGGAGGGAGCAGGGGGCGAGCTATGCAGAGCTCAGGGACATCGTCATGGACGTCGATGTGTCCGGCAGGTCCGAGGACGCCGTTTACAGCCACGTCAACAGGTACGTGACGGGCAAGACCGGACACGAGAAGCGCGACAACACCGCAACCGGACGCGACGACATCAAGCGCCGGAGGACGGGCACCAAGACCGAGAAGAAGGGGTCGAACTCCAAGGGCACCGGGTGGAAGAAGATGACCCGAGGCTCGGACGACTGGGAAACCCTGCTGACCGAGGTGAAGGCTGACATCGTCTTCTACGGCGAGTGGCAGCGCAGGGAGAGCGATCCCGACCTCGGCGTCATCGCGTTCTCGAAGATGTCCCACGATCTCGCCCGGTTCGTCGCCGATCAACGCAGCACCTACACCGTCAGCTCGATGGCCGACCTGCTGCACATGCAGCAGAAGACGTTCCGTACCAACCTCGTCAAACAGTACGGGGAGGCCAGGTCGCCGCAGGCCACGGACGGCGACGGGGATGTCGTGATGGAGCCCGCCTAGCCCTCGCGCAGCCGTACGGGAGTGCCGGCCGGCTACGGGCCGAACGCGCCGCGGCATGCCGCGGCGAGGTCCTCGTCCAGCCAGCCCCGCCCCAGGTCGCACACGACGCCGGTGTCGAACTCGACAGCGGGCGGTGAGGGGCTGACGGGCCGCCGGTCAGGAACGGGGGCGGGCGGGACCGGCGAAGCCGGCGCCGGGGCCAACGGTGCGGGTGCGGCAGCGGGTTCCGTCGACGGAGCCCCGGGCGCGGGCACCGGCGGGGGCTGCTCGTCCGGCCCGGGCGCCGGGGCGGGGGCTTCCTCCAGGACGGGGGTGGTGTCCTCCTCGGGGGAAGGAACGGGGATGGCCGGCGCGGCGCCGCCTGCCGGACGCGGCGAACCACCCGTGGACGGCGGAGGCTGCACCGTGGTGCACGCGGTGAGCGCGGCTGCGATCAGCGCGAGGGACAGAGCGGCGGAACGGCGACACATCGGGTCATCCTCGCATCCGCGTTGAGCGGCCCGCCCCGTGGACGACGACGCGGGCGTCCGGCCGCGCCGTGCACCGGCGGCGGGCGGCCGTCCCGGGGCGGGCCGCCGGGCGCGAGGGGGGGGCCGGCCGCCCGCTCGGGGAACGTGCGCGGGACCCGTCGTGAAGCCGGCGATGGATCACTCACGAGCTGCGGCCCTGGTCGCCCCGACCCGGCGTGGCCGAGGGTGGGCGGTGCGCGGCAGACGGTGTCGGTGGCGGCGGACCGCTCAGCGCTCCGAGCGCAGGGTCCGGTAGCACCATCCGACCACGACGGCGTTCACGAGGGCGCCGAGCAGCATCGGTACGAACACCGAGGCGGGGTGTTCTCCCAGTCCCGGGACGACGAAGAGCCCCAGCGGCAAGCTGGCCAGCATCGGCCAGATCATGGCGAACGAGGCGTCACCGGGTGCGTGGGCGATGGTCGAGGAGATCGCCCAGACGAGCAGTGCGGCGAAGCCGCCGAGGTAGGTCAGGGCCGCGGGGGTGGTGAGCGCGGCACGGATCGTCCGGAGGAAGGACAGGCGCCCGGTGGCGCCGGGACTGCCGGGTGCGGAGGTGGTCACGAGGGCGGGCCTCTCTCGGAGGTGGAACACGTGGACGGCGGCGGACGTCGCCGTCGGACGGGTCACGTACGGTGCGGACCGGCGGGGCAGCCCGGTCCAGACGCGGGCCGGCGCAGCGGGCAAGGGCCGTGCGAACCGGAGGCGGTGGGCGCGGACGGCCGCATGCGTCCGGGTCCCGCAGGCCGAGCCCACGCGGCAAGGCGTCGAGGGCGCGGACGTCCGGGACGAAGGTGGTCGGTGCCGCGACGGTCACGGTCGGTCATCTCCGGCCCCGGTGCTGTCGGCGGCACGGTCGGGGACGACTGTCACGAGCGGCAGCCTCAGCTCGGCGGCACCGCCCCGCGCTGCGCGGTAGCTCCCGCGCAGCGCGACGGCGCACGCTTCCAGCTCCGCGCGGCGCTTCCCGCTCGCCGCCCCGGGCCCGGTGGCGCGCAGCACGAGCGTCTCCCGGTCCCGCAGGAAACTCAGCTCCACCGGACGGTCGCCGGCCGCCGACAGCAGTGTCTCGACGGCGCGGTAGGCCGCGAGGTCCACCGCAGGGGGCAGCTGCCGCAGGACGCCGTCTTCGGCGTGCACCCGCACGTGACGACCGGCGGCGCGGCTCTGACGCACCAGGAGATCCAGTGCGCTGAGCGTCGGTTGGGGTCGCCGCTCGGCGTACTCCGCAGTGGCGCCCTCCCGGTCCAGCAGGGCCCGCATCGCACCCAGCGCCTCCCGGGCCCGCTCTGCGGTCTCCACCAGACGGCCGTCCCGTGCCTCACCGACCATGGCCGCCGTCCGGGCCAGGACGGTGGTCTCCAACCCGTCGGTGATCCGGTTCCGTTCGGCCCACGCCTCCCGGACGGCCGCCCCGGTGACATCGGTGATGCGCGCCTCCCGCGCCTCGCGCGCCGCCCGCGCGCGTCGTCCGTGGCGGCGCCCCAGTGCCCAGGCCGCCGCCACCACCCCGGACGGGAGCACCACCGCGCCCAGGGTCCCCGGCACCCCCGGCGCGTCGGCCCGCACGACCAGCGCGAGACCGACCGCCGTCTGCACCGCGCCGGCGGCGGCAGCGGCCAGCGC
>NZ_JAAVJB010000291.1 GCF_012034385.1 Streptomyces spiramenti | reverse complement strand
CGCCGGAGGCGTTCCGGCGCGGCGGGTCGCGTCAGCCGACGCCGGCCGGCTCGGGGGCCGTGACGCCCTGCCCCTGGAACCGCAGCCAGTTGACGTTCAGCAGGCCACCGGTGTTGTCGCTGCCGTCCGGTCGGCGCGTGACGAAGTAGACGCCGCCGTCGGGCTCGTGGTCGCCGATCTCCGCGGTGACGGTCTCCCACTCCTGCCAGCCACCGGTCCCCGGCACCTCGACCGACCCGATCAGCTCGCCCTCGGGGTCACCCACGCGGATCTCGACGGTGCCGCCCTCCACCGCGGAGGCGACACGCAGCTCCACGGCGTCGATCCCGGAGAGGTTCATCGGCTCGTAGCCGAACCAGTCGCCGTCAGCGACGTGGCCGACGTTCAGGCCGCCGCCGGTGTCGGCGGTCGCCTCGGTGCGCACCCCGGGCTCGTCGGCCCCGGCACCGTCCGCGACGCGTCCGGTGGTGGAGAAGAACTCCGCCTCCTTCTCCTTGGTGTGGAGGACGACCACCTCCTGGGTCGTCAGGGGCTCCGTGCCCGGCGCGCCCTCGTCGGTGTAGGTGACCGTGACGACGCCGAAGATGTCGGCGCCGACGTGGCCCTCGTCCCCCGGCAGCGGGAACGAGCCGGAGCAGCCCCGGTACTGCTCATAGGGGTGGGCGTGCTCGTCGTGGCCGAGCGCCGGCTGGGTGATCACCCGGTCGCAGTCGATCTCGCCGTCCTCGGCGTCGGTGACCGTCACCTCGTACTCGATGGTGTCGCCCCAGCTGAACAGGCCGCCGTCCAGCGGGGCTTCGACGGCGATCTCGGGGGCGCTGTTGCCGGCGTTGATCTCGACCCCGGCGACGGCGGTCTCCCCCTCGGCGTCGGTTACGGTCAGGGTCACCGACCGGACCCCCGCCTCGGTGTAGGTGTGGGTCACCTCCGCGTCGGTGGCGTCGGTGGTGCCGTCACCGTCGAGGTCCCAGGCGTAGGTCAGTTCGGTCCCCTCGGGGTCCTCGGAGTGGGCGGCGGAGAAGTTGACCTCCAGCGGGAGCGGGCCCGAGGTCACGTCGGCGTCGAGCCGTGCCACCGGGGCGGAGCCGCCCGCGGCGCGGTGGTCGACGCGGTAGACGCCCGAGTCGCTGTTGTCGCCGCCGAAACCGCTGCCCCAGTCGATGACGTACAGCGCGCCGTCCGGGCCGAACCGCAGGGCGTGGGGTCGCTTGAACGACAGCTCCTCCAAGGCGCGTTCGACCCCGACGACCTCGCCGCCGTCGACGCCGACCGCGAACAGCCGGCCGTTGTTCCAGTCGCCCAGCACCGCTTTGCCGTCCCAGGAGGCCGGCCACTTGCGGTCCGACTCCAGCTCCTCGTCGTACAGGTAGACGCCGCTGGTCATCGGCGCGCCGCTGGTGCCGATCTCCGGCACACCGGAGGAGGCGGCGCCCATCCACAGCTCGGCCGCGATGGCGGGCGGCAGCTCGGTCACCCCGTCGTTGTTGGGGGAGTCGTTGACCGGCGCGGAGCAGTCGAAGGTCTCGCCGGAGGTGCGGGTCTCGAAGTCGTAGTCGACGTAAGGGGTGTTGTCGCCGACGCAGTACGGCCATCCGTAGAAGCCGGGCGTGTCGACGATGTTCCACTCCACGCGGCCGTCCGGGCCGCGGGCGTCGTTCGCCGCGGCGGCGTCCGGTCCGTAGTCCGCGACGAGCAGCGCGTCCGTACGCGGGTCGAGCCCGATGCGGAACGGGTTGCGGAAGCCCATGGCGTAGATCTCGCCCCGGGTGTTCTCCTCCCCGGCCTCGAACATGTTGCCCTCGGGGACGGTGTAGCCGCCGTCCTCGGTGGGGGTGATCCGGAGGATCTTGCCGTTGAGGTTGGCCGAGTTGGCCGAGGTCCGCTGGGCGTCCCACAGTTCGCGCCCCGCGCGCTCGTCGATCGGGGTGTACCCGTCGGAGGCGAAAGGGTTGGTGATGTCGCCGGTGGCGATCAACAGGTTGCCGTCGCCGTCGAACTGGAGCGCGCCGCCGGCGTGGCAGCACTGCTCGCGCTGGGTGGCGATCTCCAGGACGACTTCCTCACTGGCGGCGGGGATGGTCTCGCCCTCCAGCGTGAACCGCGAGACGCGGTCGACCGCCTCGTCGCCGGCGGGGGAGTAGTAGAGGTAGAGGTGGCCGTTGTCGGAGAACCCCGGGTCGAGCGCGATGCCCAGCAGCCCGTACTCCTGCCCGGTGTACACGTCGACCTCGCCGGCGGTGGTCACCGTACCGTTGGCGCGCACCAGCCGGACCGCGCCGCCCCGGTCGATGTAGAGCACCCGTCCGTCGTCGGTGACGGCGAGCTCCATCGGGTTGCCCGTGGTGTCGTCGAGGGTCACCGTCGAGAAGGTCCCCGCGGGCTCCTCCTCGTCCGTGCCGCCGCAGACGCCGTCACCGTGCACGCCGGCGGCGTACTCGATGCCGCCGAGCAGGTGCTGGACGAACTCCGGTTCCGTGTAGGACTCCTGGGTGTGGCCCATGCCGGTGTACCAGGACCGGCCGCCGTCGTACGCCTGGCACCAGACGATCGGGTGGTCCCCCATCGCGCCGTTGCCGGGGTCGTAGCTGGACTCGTCCAGCGAGGCCAGGACGTGCACCGCGTCGCGGGGGTTGTCCTGGAAGTTGTACCACTCGTCGTAGCGGGTCCAGGAGTCGTCGAGGTGCTCGGTGGAGGGATGGTCGTGATCCTCGACGTCGACGGTCGCGTCCTGGTTGTGGGGGTGGCTCGCGAAGTAGGAGCCGACGAGGCCGCCATACCAGGGCCAGTCGTACTCGGTGTCGGAAGCCGCGTGGACCCCGGCGTAGCCGCCGCCGCCCTGGATGTACCGCTCGAACGCCTCCTGCTGGTCGGAGTCGAGCACGTCGCCGGTGGTGGACAGCCACACGACGGCGTCGTAGGGCTCCAGCCCGGAGTCGGTGAAGACCGAGGCGTCCTCGGTCGCGGTGACGTCGAACCCGTGCTCTTCGCCGAGCTGTTCGACGGCGGCGATGCCGGCGGGTATCGAGTCGTGGCGGAACCCCGCCGTCTTGGAGAAGACCAGGACGGAGTACTCGTCCTGGTCGCCGTGGCCCGGGTGGGCGGCGGCGGTGAGCCCGCCGGCCGCCGCCGGAGCGGCCAGCAGCCCGGCGGTGACGGCACAGGCGAGTGCCGCTCGCGAGCCGCGCCGGGACAGCCGTCCCGGAGCTGGGACGGAGGAAGCGCGTGGGGCGCGTGGTGACACAGCAGTCTCCTCAGGTGGGGGTCAGGGAGCGCAAGCCGGTTTCTGTGACGTAACTCCCATGTGTAGGAGCGAGGTCGGTGAATGTCCATATGCGGAACCATGAATTGCACACCCACCTGACAAAATGCCACGCTCAGTGCTCGCGTGAACTCGGAGGGTCGTGGCTTCTCGGGGGTCTCGGCCCAGCCCGACGGACACCGCCCGTGGGCGGATCCGGGCGCCGGGGGAGGTGTGGCGACGGCCGGGTCGCGGCCCGACAGGCGTCAGACTGACCCCGCGTCGTCCCGCCGCGGCCACCGCCGGCCGTGCTTCGCGCCCCGCTCCCCTGCCCGGCGGGCCCACCGACCGAGAGGAACCCAACCCGTGACCGGACCCCGCGTGGCGCTCCGCCCGCTCGACGTCCCCTTGCTGGAACGGCTGGTCGACGTCGCGCGTGCCGACGCCGCGCCGCCGGAGGTCGGCCCGGTCACCGGTCCGGGCGATCCGTCGCCGGACGCCCCGCCGCAGCGGTGGACGGATGCGCGCGTCGACGCCTTCCGCGCCTGGCACCGCGCCGAGTCCCTCGATCCCGATCGGGCCGGGCGGACCTTCGCCGTCCTCCTGACCGCCCCACCGGCCGCAGCCGACGTCCGGAACGGCGCGCCTGCGGGCGGCCCGGACGGTCCGCGTGGTCCGGCGGCCGGCGGCGAACCCTGCGGCGAGGTCATCGGGGCCGCACGTCTCACCCCCGTGCCCGGCGAGGCCGGCACGGTCGAGGCCGGACTCTGGCTGGCGCGCGGTCACCGGGCGCGCGGACACGGCGGAGCGGTGGTGCGGGCCCTCCGGGACCTGGCCCGGGCCGACGGCGCCCACCGACTGCTCGCCACGACCACCGTCGACAACGAAGCGTCCCGGCGGCTGTTGACGACCGAACTCGGCGCGCACCCGCTGCCACCCGGCGCGACGACCCTGACGGTCCGCGCGCACCTCAGCCCCGCGGCCGTTCTCCTCTCCCGCCCCGCCCCCGCGGGGCAGGCCCCGCCGTTCCCGGGCGAGGCGCCGGACACCCCGGGCCCGCTGGTGCTGCGGTGGCTGCGGGAGGCCGCCGACGCCGGCGTCGGCGCGCTCCAGGCCGCGACGCTGGCGACCGTCGACGGCGACGGGAACCCGGACGCTCGCGTCCTCGTCCTCCGCGACGTCTCCCCGGACGGCGCCTCCTGGACCTTCGCCACCGACCGCGGCAGCCCCAAGGGCCGCCAGTTGGCGGCGAACCCGGGCGCGGCGCTGACGCTGCACTGGCCCGAGCAGGCCCGCCAACTCCGCGTCCGGGGCAAAGTGACGGCAGGCAGCCGCGAGGAAGCCGCCGCGGAGTTCCGCACCCGCTCGCCCGCCGCCCGGGTCGCCGCCCGCACCGGGCACCAGTCCGAGGCCCTCACCTCGGACGACGCCTACCGGGAGGCCGAGGCCGCCGCCCGCGCCACGGTCTCCGAGACCCCTGACGCCGTCCCGGCGGGCCACACGGTCTACACGCTCCACGCCGGGGAGGTCGAGTTCTGGCAGGGCAGCCCCGACCGCTTCCACCAGCGGCTGCACTACCGCCGTACCGACGACGGCTGGAACCGCCGCCGCCTCTGGCCGTGATCGACGACGGCCTCGGCCGGGGGCCAACGAGGATGTCCCGCGCTCGCCGCCGCAGTCGCCCTCGGGCCGCGGTGATGCTCGGCCCCCGAGCGGGCGGGGAGCGCGCGACTGGCCTTTCGGGGACGGTCTTCGCGCCGTCGCACGCCGCCCAGACGGGGCGATGCCAAGCGGCGTGTGTGTCCTGCCCGAGGTCCCGCTCGTTCACACGACATGGTGCGACACGCACGGACCCCCACCACCTGGTACGCCCCGCCGCCGCCCCGTGAACCCGCCTGGAGCGGAAGCCAGGCGGACGTCACCCCGCTGTACTCCACGCTGGTCCGGGAGTGGCGCGACGCCGGCCGGCTGACGCCCGGCCACTCCGACGCGACGTGGGACCGGCTGACCGGTCCCGGCCAGGCCCCGTCGACGCCGCGGGCGGCCCCCGGGGCGCGGCACGGGGC
>NZ_JAAVJB010000290.1 GCF_012034385.1 Streptomyces spiramenti | reverse complement strand
GCCCTGCGCTGCCGCGGCCGGGCCGGCGGTGAGCGACAGGGCGGCGATCGCGGTGCCGGCGGCGAGGGCCAGGGCGGCGCGCAGCGAACGGCGTGAACCGGCCCGGCGGCTGCGGGGCCGGGACGGGCGGAGCTCGGGGGCGGGGTGGCGGGCAGGTCTCATCGTCTCTCCGGGGGTGGGGGAGTGGAGCGCGGCGAGCGAGCACCGGGCGGCGGGTGAGCCGACGGTTCGGGCCATTGTGCGAACGCCTGCCCATGATCGGAAGACGCTGTGACGAGGTGGTCTGCCCCCGGTCGCAACGCAGCCCCCATCGGCAACGACAGCCCCGTCCGTCCGTCCGCCCGTCCCGTCCGTCCGCCCCGTCCGTCCGCCCGCCCCGCCGGAGCGGCGGCACCGGGCGGCGTGCCCGGCACCGGGCGGTCAGACCCGGATTGCCGGCGTCAGGATGGTCGCGTTGCCCTCCGGCATTGTCGAGGCCTTGCCCGAGCTGTCGCTGACCTTGATGAGCAGCGCCACCAGGAGCCAGTTGGCCACGGTCGAGGACCCGCCCTGCGCGAGGAACGGCAGCGCCTTGCCGGTGAGCGGAATCAGACCGGTGACCCCGCCGGCGACGACGAAGACTTGGAGCGCCAGCACCGAGGACAGCCCCAGCGCCAGCAGCTTCCCGAACGGGTCGGTCGAGGCCATGCCCGCGGCCAGCCCCCGCCAGATCAGCAGCACGTACAGGAAGAGCACCAGCGTGACGCCCAGCAGCCCGAGCTCCTCACCGACGGAGGCGAGGATGAAGTCGCTGCGGCCGGCGAAGCCGACGAGGTCGGAGTGGCCCTGGCCGAGACCGGTCCCGGTGAGGTCGCCGGCCCCGAAGGCGAAGAGGGCCTGGGCGGACTGGTCGGAGATGATGCCCGGCGGGCGCTCGTCCTCCGGCAGGTAGATCGCCATCGGGTCGAGCCAGGCCGCGACGCGGGCCTTCACGTGGTACTGGGTGAGGGCGACCGCGGCGGCGCCGCCGACCGCCATCAGCCCGCCGAGCACCACCCAGCTCGTCCGCTCCGTCGCGACGTACAGCATCAGGATGAAGGCCCCGAAGAAGATCAGCGAGGTGCCCAGGTCGCGCTGGTAGAAGAGGACCACCAGGCTGACCGCCCACACCAGCAGCACCGGCCCCGCGTTCCGCCCGCGCGGCAGCGCCAGTCCGAGGAACCGCCGACCGACCAGCGCGAGTGCGTCGCGGTTGGCCATCAGGTAGCTGGCGAAGAACACGACGATCATGACCTTGACGAACTCGCCCGGCTGCACCGAGAGCGGCCCCACGGTGATCCAGCGCTTGGCGCCGAACGCGTCCGCGCCGAAGAACGCCGGCGCCACCAGCAGCAGCATCGCGGCGGCCATGCCCAGGTAGGTGTAGCGCTGCAACAGGCGGTGGTGCCGCAGCAGCGCGACGACCAGCACCATGAGACCGACCCCTATGACGGTCCACACCGCCTGGTTGGGGGCGACCGGAACCGCCTGGTACGTGCCGGAGTAGCGCACCGCGTAGGACTGGTCGAGCCGGTCCATCAGCACGAGCCCGAGGGCGCACAGCAGCACCGTCACCGGCAGGAGCACGGGGTCGGCGTGGCGGGCGAAACGGCGGACGGCCAGGTGCGCGGCGAGCGCGGAACCGCCCAGCATCGCGGTGTAGGCGGCCAGCCCTGACGGCAGCTCGTCGTGGACCGCCAGACCGGCGGCGGCGTGGCCGAACACCCCGATCAGCACGGCGAGTACGACCAGCACAAGTTCGGTGTTCCGGCGGTGGGACACCCACCGCCGGACCTCGTCCGTCGCGTCACTCACACGCGGTTCCCCCAGCTCTCCGGCGCCCAGACGCCCCGGCCCGGACGCCGCAGGCAATCTAACAAGCGGCGGCCTCGTCGGGTCGCACTACGCCCGGCCTGCAGCCCCGACCCCGGCACGAGCGGGTGACCGGGCGGCGGCCCCGGCGGCGCGCCCGCCCGGGATCGAGGGGTGCGCCGCAGGTCACCGCCGGGTGACGCGGACGGTGTGGCGGCCGTCCGCGTCGGCGTCGGTCACCTCCACCGAGACCCCCGCGTGCTCGTCGTGGAAGACGTCGCCCGGCCGGTGCGGCGCGTCGCTCAGACCGGGGGTGACCTGCGGGTCGGGCAGCGTCAGGCAGCCGTCGCTGCCGGGGGTGGCGTCGACCACCCGGACGGGCCCCTCGCCGCTGGGCCGGTGGGTGTCCACCCGTGCGATCAGCACCCCCGGACGGCAGACCGCCTCGTCCAGCCCGGACTCCACCCGCACCTCCAGCGTCAGCACCTCCGTCGGACCGAGCGGCACGGTCACCAGCCGGGTGTCCGTGCCGGTGGCCCCGGGGGCGGCGGCGACACCGGTGCCCGCGACTCCCGCGCCCTGGCCTGCGGCGGCCCGTGGCACCCCGTCGACGCCGCCCGCGCGCTCGGCGCCGGGAGCGCCGAGCGGGGTGACGGTGTGCTCGGTCACCCCGGGGCCGGGGACGCAGTCCACCTCGCTGTCGGTCAGCCAGCCCATCTTCCACTTGTGCCAGGCGAGGATGTCGTTGCTCGGCCCCCAGTCCTGCTCCATCACGTCCCAGTGGCCGGTGAGTTCGGGCGACGGACCCTCGCCGGTCCAGTAGAGGTCGGGCAGACCGAAGGCGTGGCCGTTCTCGTGGACCAGCACGCGGTGCGGGGTGTGGCCGGGCTGACTGCTCCATATGAAGCTGACGTTGTGGAGCGGGCCGGTGTCGGTCGGTATGAGCGGTCGCCCGGGGAAGGACACCGACAGGACCTTCTCGACGGCCGGTGGGCCCGCATTGGGCGCGGTGAGGATGTTGACGAGGTCGTGCGCGGAGAAGTCCACGTCCGCGGCGTCCAGTTCGACGCCCCGGCCGTTGAGCCCGGCGGGCGCGGGCGCGGCGGCGCCTGCCGACCGGGGCGCGTCCGCGCCGTCCGTGGTGGTCCCGGTGTCCCCGGTGCTCGCCGTGTCCCCGGTGCTGTCGCTCCGGTCGCCGGCGGGGGCAGGGTGGTCCACCGAGGTGGGGGAGTTCGGCGCGGGGTTGTCCGCCCTGCCGTCCCCGGCGGCGGTCGTGTCCCGCACCGGGGTGCCGTCGGGGCGGCCGTCGCGGCCCTCCCCGTCCGCGCCCCCGTCGCCGGCGGCGCGTTCGAGCGCGGCGACGATGTCGTGCATCAGCCGGTTGTAGCCCTGGGCGTCACCCGGGTGCCAGCCGACGCCCCGGTCGATGCCGTACGCCTCGAACGGCTGCGGCATGCGCAGCCAGCCGTGAACCGGTGCCGGGCGGTAGTCGAGCGCTCCGTAGGAGCTCTCCGCGAAGTACTCGGAGGTCGCGGGGAAGAACTCCGCGAGCCGTGCCTCGGTGGTGATCTGCGCCTCGGCGTCGGGGAAATCGACGAAGAGGGTCAGTGCGGAGACGGTACCGCGCGTGGGGGAGTAGCCCGAGGGCGTCGGTATGCCCGAGTGCAGACCGGGTCCCACACCCGGCACCGCGCACTCGCGGGCCTCCGCGACGGAACCCGCGACGACCGAGGGTATGCCGGGCAGGGCGATGGCCATGCCCGGCGACTGGCTCAGCGCCAGTGCCAGGGAGCCGCCGACCGCCACGGCGGCTCGGCGACCGGGTATCCGCTGCATCGGCATCGCTCCCGGAGGGTCGGGGCCCGCGTCGGCGGGCGTTACCTCACCGTCGGGCGGGTAGGCGGCCGACGCATGCCCGGCGGGGCGTTCGGGTGGCGGGACGACCGCGGGTCGCCGCGAGGTCGGCTCACCGCACACGGCCGGTCACGGCGGGTGCCCGGCGGTGCGGCGGGTTTCCGGCACGCCGCCGGGGTTGCGCGGGGCCCCTCGGGGGCGCGGGGTCCCGGCCGCGCGAACGGGGCGTGGCCGGCGGGAGACCGACGGTCCGGAGCCACGGTGCGTGAACCTGTGGTGACCATCTGCTCGGCGGGGAAGGTGCCTGTACCGGCAACCATTTCGGCGGCCCGTACGTCTGACAGGGGTGAGGGGGCGGCCCGGGGCGCGGCGGCGGGGGCGTGTACGCGGGCGATGGCGGGGCAGGGTACTGCACCAGACGAAAAAGATGAGCGACTTGGGAATTCTGTCGTCAACTCCGTCGTTGATTCGTTACGGATGTGGGGCGTGCAGGGGGTGCATCCCTCCGCCTTCACGGCCGTGTCAGTCCGATCACTCGCAAGGGAGCAGGTATGGCCATCCGTGCCGTCGCCCGCCAGGAGGGCGCACAGAGCGCCGCCGCTGCGAAGGGCAGTGCGCGGTCAAGGGCAGAAGGGGACGCTACCGAGCGTGACCTCGTGGGGATGTATCTCGACGAGATCGCCCGCACGCCGCTGCTCGACGCCGCCCGGGAGGTGGAGCTGTCGCTCGACATCGAGGCGGGGCTCTACGCGCGGCGTGTGCTCGACGGCGACGAGGCGCCGGTCGAGGGCGGTCCGGTCGCGGGCGCCACTCGTGAGGAGCTCGCGGAGATAGCCCGGGCCGGTGACCGCGCCAAGGACGTCTTCATCCGCTCCAACCTCCGCCTCGTGGTCGCGGTGGCCCGCCGGTACCCGCGCAGCGGCCTGCCGCTGCTGGACCTCGTACAGGAGGGCAACGCCGGTCTGGTCCGGGCTGTCGAGAAGTTCGACTACGGCAAGGGCTTCAAGTTCTCCACGTACGCCACGTGGTGGATCCGACAGGCCATCACGCGTTCCATCGCGGACCAGGCGCGCACTATTCGGCTCCCCGTCCACCTCGTGGAGGAGCTGGGTCGTATCCGGCGCGTGCAGCGGGAGTTCAACCGGGAGCAGGGTCGCGAGCCCGACTCCCACGAGATCGCGGCGGAGCTCGGGTCGAAGCCCGAGCGGGTCCAGGACGTCCTGGACTGGGCGCGGGACCCGGTCAGTCTCAACATGTCGGTCGACGACGAGGGCGAGACCCAGTTCGGCGACCTGCTGGAGGACACCTCCGCCGCCTCCCCGGAGCAGTCCGTCATGGTGATGCTGCGTCGCGAGGGACTCGACGACCTCATCAGGCGGCTCGACGGCCGCACCGCCTCCATCATCCGTGCCCGCTACGGCATGGAGGACGGCCGGGAGCGGACGCTCACCGAGGTCGGCAAGCAGCACGGCCTGACCCGTGAGCGCATCCGACAGATCGAGAAGAACGCGCTGACGGAGCTGAAGCGCATGGCCGGGGACACCGGCTTCGACGCGGCGGCCTGACCCTCCGTCGCCCTCCCCGGCGCGGGGAGGGCGCGCACGGCGAGGCGCGAGTGACAACAGCACCCCGGCATCGGGCACCCGCCCGGGGCCGGGGGAGCGGCACGGCGCGGCGGCGCCCGACCGGAAGCTTCCGGTCGGG
>NZ_JAAVJB010000028.1 GCF_012034385.1 Streptomyces spiramenti | reverse complement strand
AGTACCTGTACCTGCTGACCGACGACATGATCACCGCCGAGGCCACCGACCCCCAGAAGTGGCGCCATGCCGCCTACGGCGAACCCGGCGAGATCCTCTCCGTCGACCTCCTCGACCGCCAGCTGGGCATGATCGCCCACAACAACCCCCACGCCGCCACCCTGGTCATGACCGACCACTTCGACTACCTCATGCTCCAAGGCGAAGACGACGCCACGGCACGCCCCGGCCCCGAATACCCCCTCAACCCCTCCAACCCCGAACGCCACGGCCTCACCGACGCCCTCGTCGCCGCCACCACCGGCCGCACCCCCGACGCCGACCACTCCCTGGCCAACGACCCACCCACCCGGGAACAGCAGGACCTCGCCATCGAGGTCTTCCGCTACTACGAGGACCGCACCCACCTCCTCGCCCCCAAGGGCGACCACGCCTACCGCACCTCACGCATCGGCATGATCACCGCCGAACACATCGCCGTCGTCCACACCACCCTCGGCGACTACAGCGACATCCCCAACCGCCCGGACCTGCCCCGCGCCGACCTCCCCAACACCGAACGACTGCTCTACCAACTCGCGCTCGACGAGGAAGCCTTCGCCGCCATCGAAGGCGCCTCCAGCGCCCAGACCGGACTCGCAGTCGAACAAGCTATGGACAACGACGACCCGGACGACCCCATCAAACTGGCGGTGACCCCGGGGTCGGTCACCGCGGGCATCATGGCGGAATCCCGGGCCGCGTCGGCCCACAAGGAGGTCATGGACGAGGGCTCCCTCTCCACGCGGAAGAAATGGTCCGAGCGCTTCCTCAACACCATCTCCGACACCGCCACCAAGAACCTCCCTTTCGCCGGCACAGCAACCGCCAAGATTTTCGACGAGTTCAACGCCGAGCTCTACAAGGGACTGGAAGAAGAGAAGGCGCGGAACGCCGCCAACGAGAGAGCGGAAGTGCGCTACGACTCAGAAGTGCAGAACGAGAAGGCAGCCGCCACCGCCGTCGAAGCCGCCCTGCACAACAAGTACGGAGACCCACTCCCCGACCACGTTGACGCAGAACAATACAAGGACGCAGCCAGGCACCACGCCAACATTTCTTACGGGATGGGTCGCACGAAGGGAGCCAGCAATTGACCGCGAAGCACTGGGCCGCCGGCGCAGGCGCATTCCTGACTCTTCTGTCCACCGGGGGTTGCACGTGGAGTGAGTCCGGGGAGAAAACGGAACGACTGTACGAGATACCTCGAAGCCTGTGCGACATTCCACCACTCGACGTCGACATGGAGCCGATCTTCATTTCAGGGGAGCGTCTTGATTTTGACCATAACTATGTCGTTGTAAACAGTGGTAAATTCACCTGCAAGTATCTCGTCGACAGGGTGACCGTCATTACAATCATCGCCCAGTTCCACGCCGATCGAGGAGTAGCGGAACCTCCGCTCGCTTACGGAATGCGGAGCCATCCCGAACAAGAAGCCGTCGCCGTTCCTGGACCCTACGAAGCATACGCGTGGCCAGGGATGGCGAGCGCCGTGACCGACTGCACATTCGAGGGCGAGACCCGCCCCTACTTCACTTCCGTCATCACTCGGTATCCGGACGACGAAGACCTCGCACTGGAGCTGGTGTCAGAACTCATCCAACCCGTCACGGAACACGCCCAGCAATATTGCAACACCCTCGGAAACCAGGCCACAGAGTGAGCTCCCCAGATCCCGACCTGCGGGCCTGTGTACACCGGCGAGGGGCCGTGGACATCCGCCGCTGGCAGGACACCCCCGACCAGGCCACCGACTACGGCGACTGCCAACTGGCGAAGCCCCCGATCCAGGAGCATTGCATGAACCGGACAAATCGACTTCATGCATGCTGATGCGGGGGCGTCGCCGATAGCAGCCGTGTCGAGCGCGTCGATCATCTCGGATTGGCTGCCGTGTGGACGGGGCCAATCCGACGTGCTGGTCTCCTCCGGTGTTGTGCACCCCGATGCGGCCACGTACGCGGTGGTGCCGTACGCCCTGGCCTCCGGGGACTGGCACCCACCGCATCAGAGGTCGGAGCGGCCGTCGGGCGGTGCAGGCGGTGGCTGAAACGGGACTCGCGGCACTCCACCGGGGAACCGCGGTGGAGTCGCGCGCCGTCTCGGTAGCCGAACGTGCCCGTCGATACCTGCGCCTCGGGGTGTCCGGGACATGACGTATCGTGACTGGCATTTCTTCGTTCGAATGCTCCCGAGGGGTTTTGACATGCGGCGCCGTATCTCTGCTTCTGTGGTCGCGGCCGTGCTGGCGACCGGGCTGCTCGCCACCGCGTGCGGTGGGGGCGACGAGCCGTCCGACGACGCTCTGCCTGGCGTCGACACGGGCTCGTCCGAGGCGCCGGACCCCGCGGAGAGTGAGGGCGAGGAGGGGAGTGATGAGGCGGACGAGGAGGAGCTGCCCGAGGACGGTATCGACCGTCCGGAGATCAACCTGCCGGACGACGTGAACAACGTGTTCGAGGAGGTCGACACGGATGACCCGGTCGAACTCGCCGTCCTCGCCGATCAGGAGCATGCCATCAACGCTGTCGATGAGGCCGTGACCAGCGGTGATACTCAGGTGCCATCGCTGCCGTTCTACCAGGCGGACACGGCGCTGCTGGAGAGCCTTGAGTTCGCCTCCGGTATGCATGACGACGGGCTTTCCTTCGGAGGCACTACGTACTACTACAACCGCACTCTCGAGATGCAGTCGAGCACGGCGGCCGTCGCTACGTACTGTGCGGACATGTCCGAGTCATACCTGGTGAAGGTGGACAGTGGTGAAAAAGAGCCGGACAGCGGTACTTACTACTACACCTCGCGTCAGGAACTGAACGATGTCGGGGTTTGGCAGACCGTCGTGCTGACGACCGAGCGGGAAGACGACACGTGCGTGCGGTGAGCTCGGTTGCTGTACTGGTCGGTGCGCTGCTCTTGTCGGCGACCCCACCAGCGGTCGCCACAGACGGCGGTGGCGGTCGCGGGGACCGAGGAGGAGATGTTCGCGGAGACCGCAATGGCAACAAGCTGAAGGCAGGTGTCTCCGAGGCCGGCGTGGGCGGCGTGGTGTTCGATCCGCCGCATTCGGGTGCCGGTGGGACGTTGTCCGGGCGGCAGGCGAACTGGTCGCCGCCGCCGTGCTATTACGCGCCTCGGTGGTCGGCGTCGGAGTTCAAGGAGTGGTGGGACGGCTACGCCAAGGATCAGGCGTACAAGACCGATCCGGACAACGCCTCGGCGATCATCGACTCGCACGATGAGACCTACGGCGAGAAGAGTGAGTACGAGGACCACAACATCGGGCGGGAGGACGAAGGTGCCTGGTGGACGGTGCACTCGAACCCGAACCATCCCGACGGCTCGACCGCGAGTTGTGAGTCCCGGATCTTCTGGGTGGACCACGATGACACTCCGCCGCCGCATCCCAACTCTCCGACGCCGGAGATGCTGGCTGAGCTGGCGTATGCCGAGGTGGAGATCCCGGACGTCCGTGCCGAGTTGAGTCCGGCGGCGGATGCGCAGAAGGTGAATCTGGCGACCTGGGTGTGGATGGATGCGTCCGATCTGGCGCCGGTGTCGGTGACGGCGTCGATCAGTGGCTACTCGCAGTTGTGGGCGACGGTGACCGCGACCCCGTCACGCGTGGAACTCGATCCGGGAACGGGTGACGCGACGGTGCACGACGGCTGTGCGGTCGGGGCGGACGGCGGTGTGGGTCGGCCGTACACGTCGTCCGACTCGGGAACTGCGCCGGCCTGCGGGGTCACCTACCACCGGGCGACTCACGACCGCGGACCGTACCCGTTCAGCGCGACGGTCGTGTGGGAGGTCAGCTGGGAGGGCTCCGACGGCAGCGGCGCGACACTGCCGGACGGCGCGTTCGGCACCACCCAGGACGTCACCGTCCAGGAGATCCAGACCGTCGTCCGCTGACGCGCGTCTATAGGTCAGTCACACAACCTACCGTGACCGTCGGGTTTAGTTCGAATGCTTTCGGGGGGTTTTAACATGCGGCGCCGAAGCTCTGCTTCTGTGGTTGCGGCCGTGTTGGCGACCGGGCTGCTGGCCACCGCGTGCGGTGGAGATGACGAGTCGTCCGACGACGCGCTGCCCGGTGTCAATACGGGCTCGTCCGAGGCGCCGGGCCCCGCAGGGAGTGAGGACGACGAGGCGGGCCAGGAGGAGCTGCCCGAGGGCGGTATCGACCGTCCGGAGATCAACCTGCCGGACGACGTGAACAACGTCTTCGAGAAGGTCGACACCGACGACCCGGTCGAACTCGCCGTCCTCACCGACCAGGAGCACGGAATCAACGCCGTGGACGAGGCAATCACCAGCGGCGATACCACCGTTCCCGCGCTGCCGTTCTACCTGGCAGATACGGCCTTCCACGGAAGCATGGACTACGTCGTCGGCATGCACGAAGACGGTCTCTCCTTCGGTGGCACCTTCCGCTACTACAACCGCACCTTGGAGATGCGATCGGGCACCGTGGCCGTCACGACGTACTGTCGCGATGCGTCCGGGGCATACCTGATCGAGGTGGAGACCGGCGAGCAGGAGCCCGAGAGCGGCACCACCTACTTCACCTCCCGGCAGCACCTGAGCGAGGACGGTGTGTGGCAGACGGTGACGCTCACTGCCGATGCGGAGGATGAACTGTGTGAAGAGTGACCGAGGTGGGCGTCTGTCCACACGCTGCAATGTTCTTGGCGGCCGCGGTTGCGGCACAAGGGTCCGACGATCGTAGAGAGCGCCAGCGTGAGGCTCTCGGTGGCCGACAGACACGACCCCTGATGCAAGCCTCTTGAGCGTGTGGTGTTCGATCCGCTGCATTCGGGTGCCGGTGGGTCGATGTCGGGGCGGTAGGTCGACCGGCGTGCGTGCTGGCTGGCTGGCGGTTAGCAGCGCACGATGACGAGCCGCGCGGCCATTCGCGCACAGACTGCGTGATCGGGCGGGGTTCGTTGTCGCCCTCGTCCCCGCAGGCGTGCGGCGCCGTGTGCGGACGGGGACGAGCAGGTCATGGGCTGCCTGCGCCCTGGCAGGCCCCGGTGTGAGACGGAGGGCGAACACCGGGTGGCAGCCGGTAGGCGACGGGGTGAACCGTGCAGCTGCGTTCGCACGGCGCGGGCCTGGCACAGGCGGAAGTGCTGTCCCCCGCCGTTCGCCTGACCGCTCGTTGGGCTGCCTTCGCCGGCTTCTGGCCACCGCGGGTGGTGAGCGTGGGAATTGTCCCGGATGGCGGATGTGTGTCAACCACGCGTGTGTTCCGGGTGGACGGGTGGGGCGGGGAGCGGCCACGCTGGGCGTTGTGGCGAATGCGTGGGGCTTCGTCGGTGGTGGGACGGTCGAGAGGGTGGGCATGGGCACGGGAGAGATGGTTCCGGTAACGGTGGCGGTGCCGCGCGCGGAGCGGAAGGAGCCGCATCCGTCGGACAGCCTGCGGACCTTCGGGGCTGTGGTGCAGGGTCTGCGCGAGCACGCGGGGCTGAGCCGGGTGGAGTTCGCGGATCTGGTGCGCTACTCGAAACACACGGTCGAATCGGTGGAGCAGGGCCGGCGGATGCCGGACGAGGTGTTCGTGGAGCGGGCGGAGCAGGCGCTCGGGAACACCGGGGCGTTGCGGAAGGCAGCCTGCCACCTGACCAGGGAGGAGGCCGGGCTGGCGGCGTGGTTCCGCGAGTGGGCGCGGCTGGAGCGGGACGCGGCCAGTCTGTCGACCTACGAGTGCCGCCTGGTGCCCGGCCTGTTGCAGTCGGCCGGCTACGCGCGGGCCGTCTTCGAGAGCACCATCCCGCTGCGCAGCGGGGAGGAACTGGCGGCGCAGCTCGCGGCGCGGATGGAGCGGCAGGCCATGATGCGTGAGCGGCCAACGGTGCCGTTCAGCTTCATCGTCGAGGAGCAGGTTTTCTGGCGGCGGGTCGGCGGCGCGGAGGGGATGCGGGGGCTGATCGATCACGTGCTGGAACTCAGCGCTCCGCGCAACGTCTCGCTCCAGATCCTGCCGCTGACCTCCGGCCTCCACTCGTGCCTCGACGGCCCGGTCCAGCTCTTGGAAACGCCGGAGGGCCAGCGGCTCGGCTACTCCGAGGGGCAGGAGAGCGGGCGGATCATCGCCGACCCGAAACAGGTGGGTGTGCTCTGCCAACGCTATGAAACACTGCGCTCGCAGGCCCTGAGCCCGACCGATTCCCGCGGCCTGCTGGAGCAACTGCGAGGAGAGCTATGAACAGCGGCAAGACGGAACTTGCCTGGTTCAAGTCCAGCTACAGCGGTAGCCAGGGCGACAGCTGCGTGGAGGTCGCGCTCACCGAACCGGCGGTTCACGTGCGGGACTCCAAGGACCTGACCCGCCCGTCCTTCGCGGTCACCCCCGAACGCTGGTCGGCGTTCGTCCGCTTCACCTCGGAGCACTGAGCGGCGTCGTCCCACCCGCTGCCCGCCGCGCGATCAGGCGGCGGGCAGCGGCTTGTTCATATGGGCGGCACGTCTCGGACGCCGGGCGCGCCGTACCCCAGCGCGGTGCGGTTGATGAACCGGTTGCCCAACTCCCTCACAGCCGGGGGCTGTGGCGGTTTGGTCGTGGTCGCCTTCGGCCTGGCGGCGGGTTTCGCGGCCTTGGCGGGCACCTTGGGCTTCGCCTTGGCTGGCTTGGCGGTCGTTCCCGGCTGTCCCGGAGGGCCGAGCCGCCGATAGAGCGCGTTCACCTGCTCGCGCTCCTGAACGGTGTCCTCGCGGGGGAGAACGGCGAGTAGCCGTCGCGCTTGACGCAGCCAGTGCCGCGCCTGGCTCTTCTGCTTCTTGTTCACCGAGCTGCGGATCAGCTTGATCGTCTTGTGTAGTTCCTTCATCTTGCCTGCGCGCTTCCGTGGTAGCGGCAGCTCCGCGCCACGCTCGCGCCAACTATCGCCGGCCGTGTACTGCGCCACCGGACGCGGGTTGCTGTACTGACTCCGACGAACCACTCGACGCTCCCCCTGCTGAGTCCCTGCGCCCCACCCGAGGTGGCTGCCCATTCGGCCACCCCGCCCCACACCTCAGTCGTGCCGCGGTCCGAACCCGGGCGGCGAGTTCAACGTCGAACGATACGCCCACCCTCGCCCTCGACCAACGGATGCTCCACCGTCAAACCCGCCTCAGCCGTACGGTCGTACTCAAGAACAGGTTGAGCGACAGCCACGGGCCCGGCCACTGGGACTTCTTCTTGAGGTCGTCCTCCAGGAAGTTCCCCACCTTGGCGTCCCGGATGACGGTGGCGCTGCGGATGAACCGGTCGTACGCGTCGATCAGTTGCTCGTGGATTCCGAAGACGTTCATTCTCCGACCGGCGTGGCGACCGGCGCGCCACCGGTACCGGCGCTGCGGGAGCGGGCTGCGCCAGCAGCTCGACCAGCCGCTTCACGCGGTCGGAGGGCTGCCGCTCGGGGGCGAGCAGCGCCGGCGGAGTCGTCCGGTTCCTGCGCCAGCGGCAGCAACGCCTCCCGGACCGCCGCCGCACTGTCCGGGCGGAGGTCGGGCTGCTTCTCCAGGAGCCGCTCCACGAGGTGGACGAGCTGCTTGGGCAGGCACGGCCGGACCATGAGGAGGGCCGGCGGCACCTTCGGCTGGTGCTCCGCCGCGAGGTCGAGAGGGGTTGTGGTGGAGAACAGCGGCCGTCCCAGCGGCAGTTCGTAGAGCACACAGCCGAAGGCGTGGAGGTCGGCGGTCGCCGCTCCGTCACTCCCGCAGTAACCAGGACCGGAGGAACGGCAGCCTCCAAGAGGTGACGGGCCTCTGGGGCCCGCCACCGACGGCTCAGAAGAGCCAGCTGACGAATTCGTCGATCAGAGCACGAATGAACGCGCCGACCGCCATGCGTTCGATCCTGTATCGAGCCTCGAGTCGCAGAACGAACTTCCGCAGGAACCGGAACACTGTTTCTCCAGAATGCCTAGACAAGCGAGACACGTCTCGTCCCTCGCGAGGGTCGTCCGTTTGTCTCGATGTGTCGTCGGCTGGAGAGCCAGTACGATTCCGCGTACCTCCCAGAGAGGCGTGCAGCAGCAAGTACTGTAGCGGACAATGGAGATGGCTCGCTTGCCGTTGGAGGAACCCTCCTGTGTCAGGCGCTGATACCAGGAGCGGCATGTCTCTGGACCCTCGTATCTGGGGTAAATCCGCTGGGCTGGGCAAGGAAGCTCGTGACGCCGGCCTCGCGCTTCCTCTGGTCTGTCACCTGCTGGACACGGCTGCAGTCGCCGAGGTGATCTGGGACCAGCTGCTGACCGTGCACCAGCGAAGCTTCGTGACCAATGCGCTGGAGGTCACGGACAAGCAGGCGCGGACGTTCGCGGCCTTCTGGGCGGGGCTGCACGACATCGGGAAGATCAGAGTTCCGTTCCAACTGCACGAGGATGGGCCCGAGGGCAGGCGGGAGCAGCTGGCCGGCGAGCCTGGCTACGCGGCCGACATCGAAGCCAAGCACGACATGCAGTCGCACGAAGCGGCGGCGCACTGGTGGCTGTTGGGAGCCTTCAAGGAGGTCGGCTACCCCTCCTCGCAGCTCCGCCCGCAGGCCCGGCTCAGCCACGCGGTGGCCCAGTTGCTCGGCGGGCACGGAGGCCGTTTCCACCCGACGGTCCCGGACAAGAAATCGCGGTGTCCCCTTGCGCTTCATCCCGGTCTGGGGGCTGGAGCGTGGGAGGAGCAGCGGCGGATCCATTTCGACGAGGTACGTCGGGTGGTCGGGGCCACGGCGGTTCCGCACGGGCGGCTGACGCCTATGGCGACCGTGGTCCTGGCGGGGGTGGTGACGCTTGCGGACTGGCTGGCGAGCATTGAGGAAGGAATTCGGGACCGCCTCAGAGAGGACGGGTGGGCGGGTTCCCCCGACGACCTGGACTCCTATTGGCGGGTCGCCCGCGCTGCGGCTCCCGGCCTGCTGCAGCGGACCGACCTGCTCGGTACGGGCTTCCGCCCGCCGCCTGAACCTCCTGGCGTCGTTGAGGAGGCCGGGCTCGGGGCGAGTATGGCCGGTCAGGTGCCCGACCTGGTAAGCACCCACGGGCCGGGCATGGTGGTGGTGACGGCCCCACCGTCGGCGGAGCGGACGGAAGCGGCTCTCGGCGCCGCGGCGGTGCTCGGGCATGCAGCCGGCGCGCGGGGGCTCTTCTATGCACTGCCCACCGGCTCGGCGGCTGACGGCCACATGGCACAGGTGAACGAGTTCGCTGCGGGGGCGCTGGCGGGCCCCTGGCAGTCGCTGCTGCTCCACAGTTCGTCTCGATTGAAGCCGGCGGAAGCCACGGAGGGGTGGGCACTCGCCAACGTGGCCGAAGGAGTGAGCGTCTCGGAGCCCGGTGAGGAGTGGGTGCCGACGGCGAACAGCTGGCTCAACTCGTACGACCGTGCGCTCTTGGCGGCGGTCGGCACGGGCACGGTGGACGAGCTTCTGCAGGCCGTCATGCCGGTGAAGTTCAACGTCATGAGGCTCTTCGCTCTCTCCGGCAAGGTCGTCGTCCTTGACGAAGTCCATGCTCGCGGCGCTTGGGGGCAGCGGCTCATGCCGCGGTTCCTGGAGTGGGCCGCTGCCTTGCGGATCCCCGTCGTGCTGGCCACGACGGCGGCGGACGCGTCGGTGGACGCGATGTTGGCTGCCTATCGCCGTGGCGCCGGAGGGGGCCGGGAGCCAGTTATGCAGCCGCGCCGGTCGCCCGGGTGGTCCTTCGTGGGTGCTGGTTCGGGAGGCTGGCGTCTTCCCCGGCAGCCCGCGGTGGCGGCCCGCGCCAGCACGCTCGGCATCACCGTCGTCGACGGGGCGCCGTACGACGAGCTTCAGGCGGCTCTTGCGCCGATAGCCGCTGCCGGACGAGGGAGAGCCGTGGTCTACAGGGCAACGCCAGCGGAAGCCATCCGCACGTTCCATCAGCTCATGCGGTGTCTGCCTGTTCTTGACGTGACGGTGGTCCACGAACAGATGAGCAACAAGGACCGCTGGGACCGTTTGGCTGCCTGCGGGAGAGATTTCGCTCCTGGTAAGGGGGCCCCTGGTCCATCTGTGCTGGTGACGACGGCGATGCTGCAGCATGTCCGGGGCCTGTGCTTCGACCTCGTGGTATCCGGGCCGGCACCACTCGCGGACCTGATGGCCCGTGCTGCGCAGAGCGTGGGAGATCGGCCGCGGCTGTCGGTGCTCCGGGCGGACAGCGCATCGGAACGGGACGATGCCGCACTCTTGTGCCGTACCGGACTGCTCCTGGGCTCTGGCATGACAGTAGCTCTTCCGGAGGAACTGCCCTCGCTGCTGGACGAGGTGTATGCCGAGGAGCTCGTCGACAACCTGGGCTCCTTTGCGGCGCGTGAGCTCCAGCAGCTCGACAATCGGCGCAGGGTCGACAAACGTAGATTCGGCGGCACGGCTGGCTGGCTGGCTGTGCCTGGGCCGTGTGAGCTCGATGGAGACCTCGGCCTGCTGAGCCGCGGCCACCCGGGAGCAGAACCCGATCTGCTCTCCTCCGTGCTCGGTGAGGAGCTGGTGCACGTGGTGTGCGGATACCCCGGGCGTAATCAGCAAGGGGACGCCGTGACACTGCTGGCGGATGACGTTCCGATGCACAGAACCGTGCGCGATCGTAAGCGCAGGACCAAGCAGATACCGCTGCCGGGCCGCATCGTCTCCTCTCTGATTCCAGTGCCCAAGCGCCTCGTGGAGGGCATGACTGGCGATGCCAACGATGCCTGGCGCAAGATGCCGGCGCTCGCCAACGTCCTTCTGCTGAAGCTGAGAGAGGAAGACGGCGAGTGGGTTTACACCACGCCGAACCATCGGTTCCGCATGACCGAACATGGCCTGACGATCGACCAGTTGTCGTGAACGACCACTCCGTCCCGTACGTCCGTCTAACATGCAGTGGACGTCCGACCACGGAGGGGGAGGGACATGGTCACGCCTGCGTCCGATCTGATCGACCAGCCATGGGTCCCGGTCGCATGGCTGGAGGGGAAGTCGGGCCCGCCCCTCGTGGGCCTCCGGGAGCTGTTCCTGCACGCGCGCGACATCCGCACGCTGCTCATTCCGGAAGCGCCGGCCCACTCGGCGCTGTTGCGCCTGCTGTACGCGCTCACCGCCCGGATCACTGCCCTGGACGAAGCGGGCCCCGGAAGCTGGGGCGATCGGCGGGACGACATCCTCGAACGGGGATTCCCCGAGGAGACCGTCGAACTCCCCGACGGCAGCAAGGCCGGCATCGCCGGCTACTTCGGCCAGTGGGCCCACCGTTTCGACCTGTTCGACCGTGACCGCCCCTGGCTGCAGGACCCCCGCCTTCCCGAGCAGTGCGACAGGAACAAGACCGCCGGGGTCCACAAGCTGGTCATGAGCCGGGCGGCGGGCAACAACCAGTCCTGGTTCGGGCACTGGAGTCATGACAACCTCGTCCAACCCGACTTCTCACAGGCAGCGTTGTCGCTGCTGACCTGGCACTACTGGGGAGCGCCCGGCGGCCTCTCGCGACGTGCGGTCGAGGGGGTGAGCCACCACTACGCGAAGGCCTCGCCTCTGCGGTCCGCGCTGTCGTACCACCCGGAGTGCGACAACCTCTTCCTGACGCTGCTGGCCGGCCTGACCCCGCCGGACGGCGACGTCACCCGTCACACCGACCGGTGCCCGTGGGAGTGCGACGAGCTGCCCCATCCGCTCAAGCCGATGCCCGAGCCCCAGGGCCCCTGCTCCCGGCTCACTGCCTGCTCGCAGCACGCCCTGTATCTCGTCCCGGCCCAGGACGGGAAGAGCACCGCGGACGCGTACATCACGTGGGCCTACGACGCCGAGCGGTACCGACCGCAGGACGACTACCTCATCTGGGACATCGCCAAGAACGGTGAGACCTACTCCCGGCCCGCACGCTCCTCCCGCTCCCTCTGGCGGGACGTCGACGCCCTGCTGCTCAAACAGTTGGACGACGAGAGCCCCATCCAGCCCACGGTCATGGACCACGCCTTCGACGTCGTGGAGTACCTCCGAGTGCGGGCGCTCGGCTTCGAGCAGGACCTCAGCCAGTCCGCCAACCACCAGTACGTCGACGCGACGACCCCCGTCCTCCTCTCCCGGGTGGAGGAGGACGCGGTCAACACCGAGCTGCCCGTCCGCCAACTCCGCGAGCTGGGAGAGCTCTTCGGATACAGGCTGGAGCGGGCCACGAAGGAAGCCTGGCTGCAGTACACCGACGACAAGAAGAACGCCCCCGGAGCCTGGCTGGACGCCTCGGCGGCACGGTACTGGCCGCAGGCAGAGGACGAGTTCTGGTCCAGGTTCAGGCGGCTGACCCGCTCAGACGGCCCGGGGAACTCCGGTTTCGACTTCGATGTCGCGTGCCGGGCCTTCGGGAAGCACGCGCTCGACGCGTACGACGAGGTGACCGACTCCGTGACCCGTACCGCTCGGGGAGCGAAGGCCGTCACCCGAGCCAGGGCGATCATCCTTGCCGCGCTGAAGGACCCGCGCAAGGCCATGCGGGCGAAGACCGGAACCGCGGCCAAACAGTCGTGACCGGCGCCCACCGACCCGAGGACAGGCCGTGACCACCCAAGCCCAAGCCCCCGCATCGGACAAGCGTCCGACGGCTCTCGACACGTACGCGGAGTTCGTCGCCGAAGTCGAACGCCTCTGCCGCCGAGACCCCGGAAACCACGCGGCCCTGCGCGCGGGCCTGCGCCGTGACCTGGACCATCCGCGCGTCCGCCCCATGCACCGGCTGCTGACGACGCTGGTACCCGCAGGGTGCGACGACACCGCGCAGGCCTACTACACGGTGGCCTCCCTGATCGCGGCTCGGCCCCGACACAGCTTCACCGCCGCTCAGGAGGCCGACGAGCACGAGGAAGCGATCAGAGCCGACCAGGAGACGCAGGCCGCTCAGAAGAGTGAGAGGACAGCGGGGAAGGCCGACCGATCGGCGCCCACCCGGAGCGAATCCTTCGGCGCCGCTCTGGGGCAAGCCGTCGTGGCCAAGGGCAGTTCCATGCGGCTGAGCGCCGCGGAGAGCCGCATCAACCTGCTGACGCGGCAGAGCCTGCGAGGCATCCACCTGCACCTCCCGGCCGCCGTGAACCAGGTACGCGTCACCGAAACCCCCATCCACTGGGACCGGTTGCTGGCAGACCTCGTCGACTGGCCGCACCGGTCGGGACGCATCAGCCGCCACTGGCTGCAGGACTTCTACCGGATCACCGCATCCGTCGCACGTGACTGACCCCCCTCACCCACAGGAGATCCCCGATGGCCCTCACGCCACGGTTCCTCGACATCCACGTCGTCCAGCCCGTTCCCTACGCGAACCTGAACCGGGACGACACCAACTCGGTGAAGACCATGCTCTACGGGGACGCCCTCCGCACCCGCATCTCCAGCCAGGCGTGGAAGCGTGCGGTCCGCGAACACTTCCAGGACGCGCTCGGGGACAACGCGCTGCGTACGCGGCGCATCGGTGAGCGGGTCGCCGAAGTACTTCTCGACCGTGGGTGGGACGAGCTCGCCGCCCGACGGGCGGGCGCGCACGTCGCGGCAGGAAGCAGCATCAAGTGGGAGGTGGCCAAGGGGAAGGACAAGCAGTTCATCAAGAACAAGGTCCTGACCAACGCGCTCGTCTACCTTCCCGAGGACGCCGTCGCGGAACTCGCCGATGTCGCCGAGGCCCACAAGGACGCGATCACCACCGACTTCACCGGCAAGGGAAAGGCACCCGAGAGCGCACTCAAAGGCAAGATCGACACGATCCTGCTCCGGAGGAACGGCGTCATCAACCTCTTCGGCCGCATGCTCGCCGAGGTCGACCAGGCCGGTGTCGACGGTGCCGTCCAGGTCGCGCACGCCTTCACCACGCACGCCACCGAGGTCGAGCTCGACTACTTCGCGGCTGTCGACGACGTCACCGCCACAAAGGGCGACGAAACCGGCAGCGGTCACATGGGGACCGCCGAGTTCAGCACCGGCACTCTGTACCGGTTCGCCACGGTCGACCTGGAGGAGCTCGCCAAGAACCTGAGCGACGACCGCGACACCGCCGTCGGTGCCGCTCGCGAACTCGCCCGCCAGTTCATGCTCTCCTTCATCGAGTCGCTGCCGCAGGCCAAGAAGAACTCCACCGCGCCTCATTCGCTTCCCCACCTGGTCCATGTGGCGGTCCGCTCCGACCGGCCGCTGTCCTTCGCGGCTGCCTTCGAGGAGCCGGTGCAGTCGGCTCAGCAGGGTGGATACGTCGCACGCTCCGTTGAGGCGATCGACGCCTACTCCGAGGCCGCCAACGCCCTGCTGGGCCCCGACCGTGTCCTGACAGCGGCGCACGCTTCGCTCCGTTTCGACAAGCTGGAGCATCTCGGCGAGCGTCACCAGTCCTTCGCTGATCTCGCGACCGCCGCTCTGGACACCGCGCTGCCCGAGGTCCCGCAGTGACCGAGCGGCCCACCCACGGACTGCTGCTGCGGCTGGCAGGCCCCCTGCAGTCCTGGGGCACCCACAGCAAGTACCTCTGGCGGGACACCGCCAGATTCCCCACGCGGTCCGGCGTCGTGGGTCTGCTCGCGGCTGGTCTGGGGCGGGAGCGAGGTGCGCTGGTCGACGACCTCACGGCGGTGTCGATGACGGTGCGGGTCGACCGTCCCGGCGTCGTCCTCTCCGACTTCCACACCGTGGGCGGAGGGCGCCCCGCGGACGAGACGGTGATCACCGTGGACGGGAAGCGCAGGGGCGAAGGTAAGGGAACGCTGGTCACCAAGCGCCAGTACTTGGCCGATGCGGCGTTCACCCTCGCGCTCACCTCCGACGACACCGAACTGCTGGACACCTGTGCCGGCGCGCTGCGCGACCCGCAGTGGCCGCTGTTCCTCGGCCGCAGGTCCTGTCCGCCGGAGGGCCCGGTCCTCTTGGGGGCGGTGGCCGACCCGCTGGATCACCTGGTGCGGCTGCCGCTCGCCGCCAGGCTCCCACGGGGCGGTCCGCAGCCGGTCGAGTTCTACGGGGACCGGCCGCTCGGAGTGTTGCCCGTTCCCTCCGACGCGCCGGACAGCGGGGACGGCGATCACCACAGCGGGGAAGTCACCGACGAGCCGGTGTCCTTCGCTCCGCTGGAGCGCCGGCACCGGCCCCGACCGCTGTACCGGCGATCCGTCCGCCTGCCCGACGCCGCATACGCGGGCCTCGGCACCGGATACCTGGAAGCGCTCGGCAGGCACATGATGAAAGCTCGTGTCAGCATGCCGGAGAGGAGCGCCCGATGATCCTGTGGCTGACCCGCATCGTGCCCTCGCCTCATTCCCGTGAGGCCCAGCGAGACCTCAGCGGTAGCGACCAGGGCCTCCGGCTTCACCAACGGACGCTGCAGATGTTCCCCGACGGTGTCGAGGGACCGGCCCGAGCTGCGTTCGGGGTCCTGTTCCGCGCCGAGGACGGTCCGCGGGGCCCGCACGTGCTGCTGCAGAGCCAGGTGGAACCCGACTCCTCACGCCTTCCCGACGCCTACGGGAAGGTCGAAACGCGGTCGCTCGACACCCTGTTGTCGGGCCTGGAGAAGGGCATGCTGGTCAACTACCGGTGCGTGGCCAATCCGGTGCGCAAGCCCGGGACCGTCGCCCGGGAGGCCTACGGGCTGCCGCCGGTCGTGTCGTTGAGCGGCAACGCCGCGGTTGAGTGGTGGGAACGACAGTCCGCCGCCGGGGGATTGGAACCGTTGCAGATCAACGCCCACCCGCTCCCGGCGGTTCGCGGTCGACCGGCTTCGAAGGGCACTGCCGCGCGTCCACGAGTTCAGCACGCCCGCACGCAGTTCGACGGAGTCGCTCGCGTCCTCGACGCGGAACTGCTCCGCGAGAAGATCGCCACGGGCGTCGGTCGGGGCAAGGCACACGGATGTGGCCTTCTCAGCATCGCCCCCGCGCGATGAGCTGCTGAGCTCCTGAGCGCCGCCCCGCGGCCAACCGTGCGGGTGGTCGCCCGTGGGGCTGGTCGACCCCCGGCGCGGGGACCGTGACGGCAGTGGCCCAGGGGCGATTGGCCGGTCGCGGTCCGCCGTCCGGGCTGGGGCACGGTGGCCGACGGGACGGCAGGCCGCCCTGCACGGGCTGATCGGAGGCGCGCGCACCGCTCCGGGCGAGGGTGTGCGCCGGGACGGGCGGCTGCACGGGTGAACCTGTTCCGTGCCCGTCACGGAACGGACGGGCGGCCTTCGGCAGGGCGTCGCGGCGGGTGAGGCGGTTTCACCGGACGGCGACACCGGCCCGAGCCGCGGCAGGATGCTGCCCGACCGAATGCCCGCCCGTTCCCCCCACGACTCGATTCCCCGCGCTGAGCGGTTCCGCCGGCCTCGGAGACTCCCCGAGGCCGCCTTCGACGGTCCGCTTCAGGTGGCCCAGTGCGGCGGGTGTGTCAACGGAGGGGAAATCTGCGTGCGCGCGTCACCCCGCGCGGCGTCAAGCTGAGACTGAGTCAGGAACAGCGCGTTGCGGAGGTCCGCCCCACGCAGGTCGGCGTCTCGCATGTCCGCGCCGATCAGGTCGGCGTCGCGGAGGTCGGCGCCGGAGAGGTCAGCCGCGATGAGCAGGGCCCCTCGCATGTCGGCGCCCCGCAGTTGCGCGCCGTGCAGCCGCGCGCCGACGAGGTCGGCTCTCCGGTGGTTCCTCCCGCTCGCCGGCACCGCCGCCCGTGCCAGTTCGGCGGTGCGCAGGAGCAGCGGGTCGACCGTGGCGCGCAGCGCGTCGACATCGATGGCGAGCAAGGTCGGGGCGTCTCCCGGGTGAGTGCGTCTATCTGTTCGTACGCGCGGCGGAGATCCCGGTGGACGGGCCGTGCCGAGGACAGGTCCAGGGCCTGCGCGATGTACGTGAGGAGCTCGTGGAGCCGGCGCACGATGGGGAAGACCTCATACATCGTGCGGGCCGAGTCGGGCTCATCACGCCAGCTGACGCTTGTGAAGGTGACCCGGGAGACCTTCTGGCCGGCGCCGAAGCAGTCGAACACCGCGCAGCCGTGGTAGCCCCTGTCGCGCAGCTGCTCGTGGACTCCGCAGCGGAAGTCCTTCTGGAGATTTCCGCAGGGTGTGCCGGCGGACTTGTTCACCGGGAAGTCAGCCGACCGTGAGAAGGGCAGTGCTACACAGCACAGCCCGAAGCAGTCGCCGCAGTTGCCTTGAAGGTCAGGGTGGGCGGCGTGCGAGGTGCGCTGGGACAACCGGTGACTCCTGGGTATGCGTGCGGCGAAGGAGGCACGTGCGCGGCGCTCCTGTTGCCCTCAACAGGAAGGGCTCTGTTTCGTGAGGATCGGAGCAGACCGGCCGAAGAGGGTAGAGACGAGGACACGAGCAGCCCGTCGCGGTGCTTCGTGCGAGGAGCTTTCCACGGTCCGACCACACTGTCGCCACATTTTCGACCACCGGACCGGGGCGGCGGGCGCCCCCAAGGGGCCGTCTCCTCAGTCGGCGGTCTGGAAGGTGACGGTCACTCGGCCCCCGGGGCAGCCGGAGGTTCTGCAGATCACCGGCATCCCGTGTCTCCCGGAGCCCGGACTGCGTCGAAGGCAGGGCGCCGGGGCCGACCGCCTGTATCGCATCGTGTGGCAGCCCGCGTGCCCTGCGGCCCGGCCGACAAGGAAAGGGGCACGGCCGGCAGCGGGCTGCGGTGCCGACCCTTCGTGTGCCGTCGAGCCCCCGGGCACCCGTGGCGGATCCTGGTCCGTTCACGGTCAGGCTGCGCAGGCGTCGTACGAGGTGTCGCGGACGGAACGGCGAGGCGCCTGAGCTGGTGTGTCCGCAGGCGGTCGAGATGGCGCCGGTGTTGTGCCCCTGGCGCTCAGGGGCACGACACCCCGCCGGTCAGATGTCGCGGAAGATCTCGATCTGGGCGCCCACCGAGTTGAGGCGCTCGGCGAGGTCCTGGTAGCCGCGGTTGATGACGTAGACGTTGCGTAGCACCGAGGTGCCCTCGGCGGCCATCATCGCCAGCAGGATGACGACGGCCGGCCGCAGCGCGGGCGGGCACATCATCTCGGCGGCGCGCCAGCGGGTGGGGCCCTCGACCAGGACGCGGTGGGGGTCCAGCAGCTGGAGACGGCCGCCGATCCGGTTGAGGTCGGTCAGGTAGATGGCGCGGTTGTCGTAGACCCAGTCGTGGATGAGGGTCTGACCGTGCGCCGAGGCGGCGATGGCCGCGAAGAACGGCACGTTGTCGATGTTGAGGCCGGGGAACGGCATCGGGTGGATCTTGTCGATCGGCGCCTCCAGCTTGGAGGGCCGGACGGTGACGTCCGCGAGCCGGGTGCGGCCGTTGTCGGCGGCGTACTCGGGGGTGAGGTCGTAGTCGAGCCCCATGCCCTCCAGCACCGCGAGCTCGACCTCCAGGAACTCCACCGGCGCCCGGCGGATCGTCAGTGCCGAGGAGGTGACGACGGCCGCGGCGATGAGGCTCATCGCCTCGACCGGGTCCTCGGAGGGGGAGTAGTCGACGTCGCGGTCGATCTCGGCGAGGCCGTGGACGGTGAGCGTGGTGGTGCCGACACCCTCCACCCGTACGCCCAGCTGCTCCAGGAAGAAGCAGAGGTCCTGGACCATGTAGTTGGACGAGGCGTTGCGGATGACCGTGACGCCCGGGTGCCGCGCGGCGGCCAGCAGCGCGTTCTCGGTGACGGTGTCCCCGCGCTCGGTCAGCACGATCGGGCGCTCGGGGGTGACGGAGCGGTCGACCTGTGCGTGGTAGGTGCCGTCGGTGGCGGCGATCTCCAGCCCGAAGCGGCGCAGCGCGGTCATGTGCGGCTCGACCGTGCGGGTGCCGAGGTCGCAGCCGCCCGCGTAGGGCAGCTTGAACTGGTCGACGCGGTGCAGCAGCGGGCCGAGGAACATGATGATCGAGCGGGTGCGGCGCGCGGCGTCGGCGTCGATGTCGTCCAGGGCGAGTTCGGCCGGCGGCACGATCTCCAGGTCGTCGCCGTCGTTGATCCAACGCACCCGGACGCCGATGGAGCTGAGGACCTCCAGCAGCCGGAACACCTCTTCGATGCGCGCCACTCGGCGCAGCACGGTCCGGCCGGAGTTCAGCAGTGAGGCGCAGAGCAGCGCGACGCAGGCGTTCTTGGAGGGCTTGACGTCGATGGAGCCACTGAGCCGGCGTCCGCCGACCACGCGGAGGTGCATCGGGCCCGAGTAGCCGAGGGACACGATCTCGGAGTCGAGGGCTTCACCGATTCGGGCGATCATCTCAAGGCTGATGTTCTGGTTACCGCGTTCGATGCGGTTGACAGCGCTCTGACTGGTGTTCAGCGCTTCCGCCAGCTGCAGCTGTGTCCAGCCCCGGTGCTGCCGGGCGTCGCGGATGAGCTTGCCGATGCGGGAGAGGTAGTCGTCGCTCATGTCGACGACCATATCTCAGATATGAGATTCACTCGCGCAGGGTGGGCCGTTTGGCTCACGGTGCCGCGTGTCGTGACCTCCGTCACTGGGGCGTCCTTGGGGATTGCATTGTTCTAGTTGCATGCGAATAATGAGCTCTCGCGAGTAACTGGTGGTGCCACTTGAAGCAGTGGCCGCGGAGGGGGTTCGATGCGGGGAGTCCAGCGGCAGTGGAAGATGCGCGCGGTACTGGTGGTGGCGACCGCCTACGTGGTCGCGCTGGCCGTGGTGGCGGGGACGCTGGTGATCTGGTGGGACCGGCTGCCCGATCCGATGGCCTCCCACTTCGGCAGCTCGGGGGAGGCGGACGGCTTCGCGGGGCGCGCCGCCCTGCTCTGGACCGCCGTACCGCTGCTGGTCGGCATGGGCGGGATGTTCGCGGCGATGGTCGGCGTCCCGAGGGTGGTGGAACCCGCGGCCCGGTTGCTGGTCGCGGGCGGCGCCGCCACCGCCGGCCTGCTGGGTGCCGTGCTGACCTCCGCCACCGCGGCCAATCTCGACCTGGCCCGGGCCGCGGACGCCCGGCTCGCGCTGACCGACCTGTTCACGGCAGTGGCCACGGCCGGTGTCGCGGGGACGCTCTCGTGGTGGATCGTGGGCGCCGTGCCCGAGGCCGGTGTGCCGGCCACTGCCGGTCCTGCCACTGCCGCAGCGGCGGCCGTGCCCCTGGCCAAGGGCGAGGTGCTGGTGTGGTCCCGTCGTGTCGGTTCGCGCGTCATGGTCGTCACTGCCGTGCTCGTGCTGCTGTCCTCCCTGGTGTGCGCACTGCTCGGCCTGTGGATGGCGGCGGTTCTCTCGCTCCTCTCGGCAGTGCCGGTGGCCGCCCTCGCGCGGGTCACGGTGACGGTCGACCGGCGCGGTCTCCGGGTGGCGCCGTCGGGGTTGGCCGCACCGGCGAAGACCATCGACCTGGACGAGGTGGCGTCGGCCGGCGTGCGGGACGTCAACGCCTTCCGGGAGTTCGGCGGTTGGGGGTACCGGGTGCGGTCGGGTGCCACCGGTGTGGTGATGCGCTCCGGTGAGGCACTCTGTGTACGCCTGCGTTCCGGGCGGGAGTTCGTCGTGGTGGTCGGGGATGCCCGGCAGGCCGCCGAAACACTGAACGCGCTGGCGGGACGCCGGCGCGATGAGGACGAGTGATCACAACGTGCTGTTCCGACTCGACACGGCCTCCCCGGTCGCGCTCGGCGACCAGATCGCAGCCTCGGTCCGCGGTGCCATTTCCGAGGGACGCGCCGGTGCGGGAGAGCGGTTGCCCTCCGCCAAGGAGCTGGCGGCGTCCCTGGGGGTCAACGTGCACACCGTCCTCCGCGGCTACCAGCAGCTGCGTGACGAGGGGCTGATCGAGCTGCGACGCGGCCGGGGGGCGGTGGTCACCGGCGTCCAGCCCGAGGCACGCGCCCGCCTGGCGGCCGACCTCCGGGTCCTGGTGGAGGACGGCCGGGAGCTCGGCCTCACCGACGAACAGCTCCTCGCGCTGGTCCGCTCCGCACTGACGGACGGCTGAGGGCGGCGTTGTCGGTCGCCTTCGACCGGGCCGCTCAGAAGGGCCGCTCGTCCCGACCCGGAGGAGCGGGCGCCTCACGGTGGGACGCGAGCGTCCTACCGGACGAGCAACTGATGCGCGGCCAGCTCGTGGTAGAGCGGACTGTCGCGAGTCAGCTCGTCGTGCCCGCCCGCCGCCACCACCCTCCCCTCGTCGAACACCACGATCTGGTCGGCGTCGACGACGGTCGCCAACCGGTGTGCCACGACCAGCAGGGTGCGTTGCTCGGCGACGGCGTCGATCGCCAGACGCAGCGCGTGCTCGCTGCGGGCGTCCAGGTTGCTGGTGGGCTCGTCCAGCAACAGGATCGGTGCGCCGGTCAGCAGGGTGCGGGCGAGTGCGAGGCGCTGACGCTGCCCCCCGGAGAGGAGCACCCCGGACTCACCTACCGGAGCGTCCAGACCGGCGGGCGAGCGTTCGACCAGCTCGGTCAGATGCGCGGCGCGCAGTGCTGCCATAAGTGCCTCGTCGTCAGCCTCCGGAGTGGCGATCAGCAGGTTCTCCCGGACGCTCCCCGCCAGCACCGGAGCGTCCTGCTCGACGTAGCCGATCCGGCCGCGCAACTCCGCACGGGGCAGGTCGCGCACATCCACCCCGTCCACCCGCACGGCGCCGCGGTCGACGTCGTAGAACCGTTCCATCAGCGCGAGCGTCGTGGATTTGCCGCCGCCCGACGGTCCCACCAGGGCGCAGCGTGATCCGTGCGGCACGCGGAAGCTCACCTCGCGCAGCACCGGGTCCGCCGCAGAGTAGCCGAAGGTCACCCCGTCGAACTCGACCGCGGCCGGTGGCCCGGCCGCCGGGTGCCGGACGGTGCCGCCGGGTGCCGGAGTCGTCGGGCGGTCGTCGGCGGTCTCCTCCCTCAGGGAGAGCACCTCCTCGATGCGGCGCAGCGCTCCGAGCCCGGTCTGCAGATCCGCGTAGGCGCCGACGGCCTGCAGGATCGGCATCATCATGAGGAACAACAGCGCCACGAACGCCACCAGGTCACCGATGCTCATGGCTCCCGCGGCGACGCGGCTGCCGCCGACGCCCAGCACGATGAGTGAGGCGACCTGGACAGCGGAGGTCATGAGCGGCCCGACGAACGCCCGCAGCCGGGCGATACGCAGGCCCGCGCGGTAGGCCCCCGTGGCGCTGCGGCTGATCTCCCGCGTCTCACGTTCCTCGGCCCTGGCTGCCCGCACCGTCCGAATGCCGGAGACCGCCCGTTCGGTGGCGGAGGTCATCTCGCCCAGCTTCTCCTGGGCAGCGGTGGAGGCCCCCTGGATTCGCTGGGCGACCGCCACCGCGCCCACCGCGCCCGTGAGGCCCAGTACGGTGACCGCGAAGAGCAGCGGGTCCAGCATCAGCATCATGCCGACGGCGCCGAACAGCACCACGACCCCGCTCAGAAGCTCCATGAGGCCGCCGGTCACGACCGAACGAAGCAGGGTCGTGTCGCTGCTCAACCGTGCCAACAGGTCTCCGGTGCGGCGGCGGTCGTACTCGTACATCGGAAGGCGGAGCATTCTGGCGGCCAGCTGCTGCCGTACGGAGAGCACCACACCTTCCCCCGTGCGGTGCAGAAGGTAGTCCCGGACCGCGGACGCAGCTCCGGCGAACAGCAGCAGGAGTACCAGCGTCAGCAGCAGCCCACCGACCGGGGTACCGAGGTGCAGGCCGTCCAGGACCGACCGGATCAGCATCGGCTGGGCGAGCATGCCCGTCGCCGTCGCCACCGAGAGCACCGAGACTGCGACGAACACCCGCAGGTGGGGCCGCAGATACGGCAGCAGAGCACCGAGGCCCACCTGGCCGGCTCCCGATGGCGCTCCGGTCGCGCCACGCCCGTCGTCCAGGTCGACCGTCAGCTCCCCGGCCCGACCGCCGGTGGCGGACCCACCGGCCTGGCCCGGGGGCGCGGTCGCGCCCGGGGCGCCCTCGGAGGCGAGTGCGGCCCGAGCCGGTTCCGATCGTTGCGCGCGCAGCAGTGAGCGCTGCACGTGGCCGCCCACCACCACGTCCCAGAGCTGGGTGAGCGCCAGCGCCAGCGCGAGCCCCGCGGCAGTGGCGGTCGCCGTCCACACGGGGCGCTCAGCCCAGCCGGCCACGTCTGTGAGCACGCCTTCGGCTCCTAGAGCGCCCACCACCGCCATGCCGGCCATGAGGAGGTTGCGGACCACGGTCGCTCCTCCCATCACCGCGCGCTGACCGAAGCAGCGGCAGTCCACGAGAAGTCCCGAACGCATGACGCTCAGCGAGACTGCGCAGAACAACAGCAGTAGGCCGACGGCCAGAGCCAGCCCGAGCCGGGTCGTCCCCGGATGCAGCACCGCGGCGACGACCGCGACCTCGCACGGGAGCACCAGGACCGCCAGGGCGGCGGCGACCCGCGGACCCCGCACGAAAGGCAGCTGTTCCACCGAGGTGGCGAAGGAACGGAACCGTGCCCGGCTCCTGAACTTGCCCACCGTGGACATGGCGAAGACGACCACGATCAGCGCCTGTCCCGCGGCGGACCACCAGGCGCTCACCGGACCGCCATCGTCACGGCGTACGTGGCGACTTCCTCGTGCTCACCGACCGGAACGCCGCCGACCGCCACCCAGGCGTGCGCGCGGAACGGCTCCAGGCGCACCCCGGTGCGCCACTCCGGCACCCGACCGGAGAGTCGGCACAGGAGAAACGTGGCGATCGACCTCTCCAGGCAGCCCTGCCCGGCGCAGTGGACGCTGACCGCCACCACTGCCTCGCGTGCATCCAGCGCCTCGGCCGAGGTGGCCGGCCGTGCTCCCCGCCCTGCCAGCTCCATGAGCCGGCGCAGACGCTGCGGCCGGCAGCGACGCAACTGGAAGGCGACCGCGACCGCGACGCGAGCGGCGACCCTGCGGCCCCGCGGGACGGTGTCGCGCGAAGCTCTCGGTTCCAACGTCACCGGAATGCTCATGACCGCTCCACGACCTTCGCCTCCAACAGCGCCTGCACCACGAGATGTACGTCGTCGGGTATGTCGTGGGCGGCCTCCGGGTGCCGCGCGCTGAGTTCCGCGATCGCACCGGTCGACGCGTCGCCTTCCGTTCCGTGCTCGGTGAGGTGCCGCAGGACGGTGGCACCGCTCTCGTTGAGAAGGCGGTACGCGCCGTTCCTGAGGTCGAGGATCACGGTGCCCCCGTCCGTTTCGGTCACGGTCACTCCGTCGGCGAGTCTGTAAGCCATCGCTATCCTCCGTCGGGCAGGGACCGAAGCCAGTTCTCACAGGCCAGGGTCGGGATCAGCGGGATGATGCTGAAAGCGTTGAGGTGAGGGGCGGTAAGGGCTGCGCGGAAGGCCGCGGCATCGACGAGGCCGAGCTTCTCCAAGCGCATGTCCTCGCACAGGCTCACGAGCGCCGGCCGGTTGCGGCGCAGGCCGGCGTAGGCGTCTGCGCTGAACTCGTGCTTGGTCCGGCGTTGGAGCACGCGCGCGGGCACGATGCCCCGCATCGCCTCGGTCAGGGCCGGCTTGTAGCGGTCGACCGGGACCGTGTCGGCCAGACGGACGGCGAGCGCGGCCTCGATGACGTGGTCGTCGAGGAAAGGCGCGTGCAAGGAGAGCCCCGCCCGCTCCGACAGCCGTGAGCGCTGTCGTGTCACCTCGCCCGCAGTCTGGGCGTCGGCCAGCAGGAGGTGCTGCGGAGCCGACCGCGCCAGGGGAGCTGTCCCGGCCAGGTCGCTCACGGCGTCGCGCACCGCGGACACCGCGTCGTCGCTCGCCCAGCCCGGCATCCGGGTCTCGGCGCCCCACCCGAAGTCCGGCCTGCCGGTCGCGACTCCGAGTGGAGCACGCAGGGTGTCCGCGGTCGACAGGAGGGCATCGCGGAAACTGCGTGAGCGGACCAGACCCGTCACCGTCGCCCGACGCCCCCACCGGTAGAGCGCGCGGTAGCGGCGCGCATGCGACAGAGCGACGAGAGGGTTCGTGCGCATCAGCGCGTGCAGATGTGTCGGGGTCGCGTGGAAGAGCTCGTCCCCGCCGTCACCCGACACGTGCGCGGTCGCGCCGTGTTCCGCCAGCAGCCGCGTCTTGTGCATGTCCTGGGCGCGGGTCCGGATCCAGGCATGCGGAGCTTCCAGGTCGTCGCACGGTTCGGCCAGCCGGCTGAACCAACTCGGCGCATCGTCGCCGCCCTCCACGTGATGCAACGCGCCCGGGAGCCGGGTGGTGGCGAACTCCGCCCACTGCCTGTCGTCGTTGTTCGGGTCCGCGACCTCCCAGCGGAACGTCATCATGCGTCGGGCAGCCCCTGTCTCGGTGGTGAGGCAGCCCGGCTCCTCGGCCGCCATCAGGAAGCACAGGCTCGTCGAATCGAGCCCCCCGGACAGGTCGGCGCTGATCGTGCGGTGGGCGCGCAGCCTGGCGCGCACCGCGCCTCGCAGAGCACCGGCGACCGCCGGAGCCGCCTCGCTCATGGGGACAGCGGCTTCCGTCGCGGTCCAGTGCCGCGCGGTGCGGGCGTGCCCGGCGCGGTCCAATCCCAGGTGGTGTCCCGCAGGCAGGGCGTGCACACCGTCCCACACGGGGGCCTGGCCCAACGGCCACGGGGGCAGCGGCGCAACGAGTCGCCGCGCCAGCCTCTCGGGCGAGACCTGCGACAGGTCGTTCCCCGTGGCAAGCGCCGCCGGGTTGTCCGACGCCACCGTGACACGGTCGAGGGTCCGGTGAACCACCGAACAGCGGGACGACAGGGTCCCCTGCACGCGGACGAAACCGTCGGCGGAGACCAGCAGGTGGTAGGCGCCCGCCACGGACGAGGTCAGCGCGTCGACACTGCCGCCGCTGTCCAACCGCACGCAGTGCTCGACGAGTGCGTCGCTGTCCGTGTCGAACACGCCGAGCAGAACGATCCGGACGCCGCGCGCGGTCGCGGAGACGACTTCGTGGTCCTCCCACGTCCCGGACACGAAAGGCCGCCCGGAAGGGTGGTCGATCGTCCGGGGACCCCGGGGCAACGCGGTCCATGCGGGGGGCAGCAGGCAGTCGGGCCGTACGACGAATCGCATCGCTCATTCCCTCCTCGGTGAGGCTTCCGCACCGGGGCGCGCCGGCGGAAACCGGCCGACGCGCCCCGTCGCGGTGATCAGACCTGGCAGTTCAGCCAGCGGCAGAGCATCGAGCTGTCGAAGCCCCAGCTGACCCGGCCGAGGGTGACCTTCGTGAAGTCTCCGGCCTCGATGAGTGCCGGCGCCTCGTAGAGCGAGGTGTTGGTGTCCTTCATGTTTCCTCCAGTCATGCGTCCTGGTGCGGACTGCGGTGTCCGGATCAGCCCCTTGCGAAAGGGGCCCTGACGGAATCAGGTGATCCGTGTGAAATCCGTCTGCGGTGATGCCGGACCTCGCCGGGTCTCAGCTCCGCCGACAGATGATCGGGTAGCAGGGGACAACGCCGTCGAATACCCGGCCGGCAACGGCGGGAGCGGCGCGCCGGGAATTCCCGGAGCTGATACTCACGGGCCGTCGGTGACCGCCGGTCGGTGCAGTTGTCTCCCCTGCCGCCCGGTGCTCCGATGCAGGGATCAAGCGGGCTGGCAGTTGATCCACCGGCAGAGCATGGAGCTGTCGAAGCCCCAGCTGTTCCGGCCGAGGGTGACCTTGGCGAAGTCACCGGCGTCGATGAGCTTCGGCGCCTCGTACAGCGTGGCGGTGGTGTCCTTCATATCTCCTCCTTCGGGAAACGGGATGTGCGTTCAGGAAAGACATTAGCCCGGGCGGCTTTCAGAGTTCGTTCATCGCTCTTTCGCTGTGCCCGGGCGGTCTTTGTCGCCACGGAGCACGGCGAGGTGTGCGGCCTTCATGCGGCTGCCGGGGTCGGTGCCGAGCTCGGAGCGTGCGCGGTCCCGGAACTCCGCGTACACCTGGAGCGCCTCGGTGTCCCTGCCGGAGTGGTGCAGGGCGAGCATGCGCGCCCGCCACAGCCCTTCGTGGTAGGGAAAGGTCGTCGCCAGGCTGGTCAGCTCCGGGACCAGCCCCTGCAGGCGTCCGAGAGCGAGGTCGACCTCCGCCCGTCGCTCCGCGGATGCCAGCCACTCTTCGGTGAGCCTCGGCAGGACGGCGCGCCGCAGCGACTCGGATGCGACGTCCGGGAGCGCCGGCCGGGACCAGAGGTCCAGGGCGGCGCCGAGCAGCTGCGACTCCCTCCGGTGGTTCCCGTCGCGCCGAGCCGCGTCGGCGCGACGGACCAGCGCGCGGAACTCGACCAGGTCCACCCAGCAGCCCGAGGCCGCCAATCCGTATCCCGCCCGATGGCGGCGGATCACGTCGCGGGCTCTTGCCTCGCCGGACAGTGCTCGCCGGGCCCGGGTCACCACCGTCTGAAGGGCCGCCGCGGGATGCTGGGGGAGTGAGTCCTCCCAGAGGTACTCGGTGAGTTCTTCTACCGACAGCACGCGATCGGGATGCAGGAGGAGTGCGGCGAAGAGTGTGTGCTGCTTCCCTGTCGGTGTCTCTGGGCGTGTGCCGTCGATTCTCAGGTCCAGGCCCCCGAGAATCGAGAAACGGAAACCGGTACCCGGTGCGGTTTTGCATTCCCGACTCACTGTGTGTCCTCCGTTGCCGATCGGCCGGCGGTCAGTGTTTCTGCTCCCATGACTAAAGAGGTCTGTACGTGACCGGTGCGTCGCGCGCCGCCGCTCCCTGTCTCCGTGCCGACGCATGCGATCACGCAGCGTTGCAGGGTGCGCAGTTCGCCGTCAAGGAAATGAGACGGTGAAACGGCGCTCGCCCGGAGAAGTGGGGCGCACCCGGCGGGGTAAGGGTCTGTGCGGTATCGGTTCGCCGGCTGCGTGATCAGGAGCTGTATCAGTCGTGTATCGCCAAGGTCAGGATTCGGGTACCTTGCGGTCCGGGCGAATTCACGTTCCGGTGTGTGGCATTCCGTTTGTGGGTGCGGTGTGGCGTTCTCCCGGGGATACGGCGTCCGCCTCGGAGAATCCGGTCCGCGGTGGGTGCGCGGCGGAGGGGCACCCTCATACCGGGTTGTATTCGGGTGTTCCTGACAACGCAGCAGATGGCCGTAGCCGGCGTCGCGGGCCCGGCGTGGGGTCTCGAACGTGCTCTCAGGGTCCGGGAGCGCGACGGGTGCGGCGGTCGGCCGACGCCCCGGTGCCCGGCCGCCCCGGGCGCCGCAACGGCGGGGTCGCCGGGCTCGGCCCGCCGCCATGCACTAGAGTTATCTCGACATCGAGATATCTTGAGAGCCCCGCCCGTCGGGGAGAACTGAGGGTGACCTCAGTGGGTCGACCCGGAGCCGGGCGGCTTGAATGGCGGGCGGACGCGCCACATCATGCACCGAAGGAGACTGTCGTGTCGGCGAACAGCTTCGACGCCCGCTCCACGCTCAGCGTGGGGGACGAGTCATACGAGATCTTCCGGCTGGACAAGGTGGAGGGCGCCGCCCGGCTGCCCTACAGCCTCAAGGTCCTGCTGGAGAACCTGCTGCGTACCGAGGACGGCGCGAACATCACCGCCGACCACATCCGCGCGATCGGCGGCTGGGACTCGCAGGCCAAGCCCAGCCAGGAGATCCAGTTCACGCCCGCGCGCGTGATCATGCAGGACTTCACCGGCGTCCCCTGCGTGGTCGACCTCGCCACCATGCGTGAGGCCGTCAAGGAGCTGGGCGGCGACCCGGCCCGCATCAACCCGCTGGCCCCCGCCGAGCTGGTCATCGACCACTCCGTCATCGCCGACAAGTTCGGCACGCCCGACGCGTTCCAGCAGAACGTCGAGCTGGAGTACGGCCGGAACCGCGAGCGCTACCAGTTCCTGCGCTGGGGCCAGACCGCCTTCGACGAGTTCAAGGTCGTCCCCCCGGGTACCGGCATCGTCCACCAGGTCAACATCGAGCACCTGGCCCGCACCGTCATGGTCCGCAACGGGCAGGCGTACCCCGACACCCTGGTCGGCACCGACTCCCACACCACCATGGTCAACGGCCTCGGTGTCCTGGGTTGGGGCGTCGGCGGCATCGAGGCCGAGGCCGCGATGCTGGGCCAGCCGGTCTCGATGCTGATCCCGCGCGTCGTGGGCTTCAAGCTGACCGGTTCGCTGAACCCGGGCACCACCGCCACCGACCTGGTGCTCACCATCACCGAGATGCTCCGCGAACACGGTGTGGTCGGCAAGTTCGTCGAGTTCTACGGCGAGGGCGTCTCCGAGACCACGCTGGCCAACCGCGCGACCATCGGCAACATGTCGCCGGAGTTCGGCTCCACCGCCGCAATGTTCCCGATCGACGGCGAGACCATCCGCTACCTCAAGCTGACCGGTCGCAGCGAGCAGCAGCTCGCCCTGGTCGAGGCGTACGCCAAGGAGCAGGGTCTCTGGCTGGACCCGGCCGCCGAGCCCGACTTCTCCGAGAAGCTGGAGCTCGACCTCTCCACGGTCGTCCCCTCCATCGCCGGCCCGAAGCGTCCCCAGGACCGCATCGTCCTGGCCGAGGCCGCCCAGCAGTTCGCGCAGGACGTGCGCAACTACGTCACGGACGACGAGGAGGCGGGCAAGGAGTCCTTCCCGGCCTCCGACGCGCCGGCCGTCTCCAGCGGTCACCCGAGCAATCCGACGCAGGTGACCGCCCCCGACGGCAGCACCTACGAGATCGACCACGGCGCGGTCACCGTCGCCGCCATCACCTCCTGCACCAACACCTCCAACCCGACCGTCATGGTCGGCGCGGCGCTGGTGGCGAAGAAGGCGGTCGAGCGCGGTCTCACCCGCAAGCCGTGGGTGAAGACCACCCTGGCGCCCGGGTCCAAGGTCGTCATGGACTACTACGACCGCGCGGGGCTGACCCCCTACCTGGACAAGCTGGGCTTCAACCTGGTCGGCTACGGCTGCACCACCTGCATCGGCAACTCCGGCCCGCTGCCCGACGAGGTCTCGGTCGCCGTCAACGAGGCGGACCTCGCGGTGACCTCGGTCCTCTCCGGCAACCGCAACTTCGAGGGCCGGATCAACCCCGACGTCAAGATGAACTACCTGGCGTCGCCCCCGCTCGTCGTCGCGTACGCGCTGGCCGGCTCCATGACGGTGGACATCACCCGTGAGCCGCTCGGCCTCGACTCCGACGGCAACCCCGTCTTCCTCAAGGACATCTGGCCCACCGAGGCAGAGGTCGAGGAGGTCGTGGCCTCCGCGATCGGCGAGGAGATGTTCGGCGAGTCCTATGCCGACGTCTTCGCCGGTGACGCCCAGTGGCAGTCCCTGCCGATCCCGACCGGCAACACCTTCGAGTGGGACCCCGAGTCCACCTACGTCCGGAAGCCCCCTTACTTCGAGGGCATGACCGCCGATCCGTCGCCCGTGCAGGACATCTCCGGCGCCCGTGTGCTGGCCAAGCTGGGCGACTCGGTGACCACCGACCACATCTCGCCCGCCGGTGCCATCAAGGCGGACACCCCCGCCGGCAAGTACCTCACCGAGCACGGCGTCGCCCGTCGCGACTTCAACAGCTACGGCTCGCGCCGCGGCAACCACGAGGTCATGATCCGCGGCACCTTCGCCAACATCCGGCTGCGCAACCAGATCGCGCCCGGGACCGAGGGCGGCTACACCCGGGACTTCACCCAGCCCGACGGTCCGGTCTCCTTCATCTACGACGCCTCGCGCAACTACATCGAGCAGGGCACCCCGCTGGTGATCCTCGCGGGCAAGGAGTACGGCTCCGGCTCCTCCCGCGACTGGGCCGCCAAGGGCACGGCGCTGCTCGGCGTGAAGGCCGTCGTCGCCGAGTCCTACGAGCGCATCCACCGCTCGAACCTGATCGGCATGGGCGTGCTGCCGCTGCAGTTCCCCGAGGGTCAGTCCGCCGCCTCCCTCGGCCTCACCGGTGAGGAGACCTTCTCCGTCACCGGCGTCACCGGCCTCAACGAGGGCGGCGTCCCCGCCACCATGAAGGTCACCACCGACACCGGCGTGGAGATCGACGCGGTCGTCCGCATCGACACCCCCGGCGAGGCGGATTACTACCGCAACGGCGGCATCATGCAGTACGTGCTGCGTTCGCTGATCCGGAAGTAACTTCCGCAGGGCCCGTCAGATCGCCCGTTCGGCGGCGGCACCGCGCCGCCGAACGGTTGATCCTTGAACGACGGGTGAAAGGCGGGGCGGTGAGCCTCCCCGCCACTCGCGTCACCCCGGGTGTCCGTTGCGTCACCTGGGGGAGCGCCGGGTGGGTGACCACTCGAACGGGCGTCGTGACGTCCGGTGAACGGTGCAGGTGAAGGCGCCGTCGGGACCATTCCCGGCGGCGCCTTCACGATGTGGTGGACCAATGGCCGTATCTTCTCGCTGAAAGCTCCGGCCCGTGCCGTGTGTCGGGGAGGTATCGACTCGGAAAAGCCCACCGGTGAAAGTTGTCTTCGTTCTTGCCGCCTCCGGGAGACCGGACTATACCTGTCGGCACCCGGGTGACCCCGGCGTCGACGGGCGTCGGCGCCCTCGGTCGGTACGGCGTCAGAAGAGCCTGCGTGGCATGGCTGAGCAGCTGAGTAGACCTGCGGTGTCGGGCCCGACGCGTCGAGACGGCGGACGGGGGGCCGGGACATCCGCAGCGTCCTGTAGGAAGGCGAGGACCCGCGCATGACCTCCAGTTCCCACCTGAACCGGCGAACGCTGCTGAAGCGGTCCGCCCTGGCCGGTGCCTTCACCGTCCCCGGCGTGGCCGCGCTCACCTCGTGCGCCAGCGGCGGGGGCGGCAACGGCGGCGACAGCACCGGATCCGGCGAGGTGAGCGACCGCAACCCGTTCGGTGTCGCCGAGGACGGCGGCGTCGAAGTGGTCATCTTCGACGGCGGGTTCGGCGACGAGTACGCCCGCGACACCGCGAAGCTCTTCGAGGAGAGCTACGGCTCCGTCACGCTGGACTCCACCCAGGAGATCAGCCAGCTGATGCAGCCGCGCCTGGTGGGCGGCAACCCGCCCGACATGATCAACAACTCGGGCGCCAACCAGATGCCCCATCCGGCACTGATCCGCGACAACCAGATCGCCGACCTGACCGAACTCTTCGACGCGCCGTCCTGGGACGACCCGGACGTACCTGTCCGCGACACGCTGCTACCGGGCACCATCGAGGTGGGCCAGTACGGCGACGACGCCTCCTACCACCTCAACTACGTCTACACCGTCCACGGCACCTGGTACTCCAAGCGCTTCCTCAACGACACGCTGGAGGAGGAGTTCCCGCAGACCTGGGACGAGATGATCCGCGTCTGCGAGAAGGCCCGCCGCGACCACGACGTCTACGGCTGGACCTACGCGGGCCAGCACGCGCGCTACCTGGCCTTCTCCATGCTGCCGATGGCCGTCAAGGTCGGCGGCAAGGAGGTCATGGAGGCCATCGACCGGCTGGAGCCGGACGCCTGGAAGGCCGACGCCGTGGTCGCCACCTTCGAGGCGTTCGAGGAGCTCGCGGCCCGCGGCCTGGTGCTCCCCGGAACCCCGGGCATCGACCACATCGACTCCCAGACGGAGTGGGCCCAGGGGCGTGCACTGTTCATCCCCAACGGCTCCTGGGTGGAGAACGAGTCGAAGGAGGTCATCCCCGACGACTTCGACCTCGCCGTCGGTGCGCCGACCGGGCTGGACTCCTCCGACGTGCTGCCCTACGGCGTCATCTACGCCGCGGCCGGTGAACCCTTCCTCGTGCCCCAGAACGCGAAGAACCGTGCCGCCGGCATGGAGTACCTGCGGATGATGCTCAGCAACGACATGGCGCGCAACTTCACCGACAAGGTGGCCTCGCTCACCTGCGTCGCCGGCTCCGCCGACGACCTCGACCTCCCCCCGGGACTGGCCAGCGCACAGCAGGCCATCCAGGGGGCCGGCGACAACATCATCGTGCCGCGGTTCCGCGACTGGTACGCGGAGCTGTTCATCGACCACATGGGCGTCGCCATGGGCCAGATGATGGCCGGCGAGCTGACCGCGGCGCAGGCGACCGACCGCATCCAGCAGGCCGCGGACCGCATCGCCCAGGACGACAACGTGGAGAAGTACCTCTGACCGGCCGCCGGTGGCCGCCGAGGCGGCCACCGGCGGACGTGGCGCGGGCCCGCCCGCTCCGCCGCCGACCCGTGCCCAGCCGTGGCCGCCGAGGCGGCCACCCACAGAGGACCGACGACGAAAGACGGGGCGCAATGCACAGTGAGGTCCCACCCGACAGCTCACGAGAGGCCGCCGGAGCGACCGCGGCCGGAGGTCCGGCCGGGTGTGCCCACCCGCCGGCTGGTCCTGGCGTTCTTCCTGCCGCCCTCCCTGACCCCGGACGCGGTCAAGTACGACCGGCGCTACCGGGCGCTCGACAAGTACCGCTTCGTGGCGTGGTTCACGCTGCTGCCGCTCGCCTTCTACCTCCTGCTCGTCGCCTGGCCGTTCGTGCAGGCGTTCTACTACTCGATGACGGACTGGTCCGGCTACGGCACCGAGTTCAACTTCATCGGCATCGACAACTACGTACGCCTCTGGAACGACTCCCAGTTCTGGGAGGCGACCCGCAACAGCCTCTTCCTGCTGGTGTTCGCCCCGGTGATCACGCTGGCACTGGGGCTGTTCTTCGCCTACATGCTCAACGCCGGCGGGCGGCACCGCCGCAACGAGACGGTCTCCGGGGTCTTCGGCTCGAAGTTCTACAAGATCGTGTACTTCTTCCCGCAGGTCCTGTCCGTCGCCATCATCGCCGTGATCTGGGCGCGCGCGTTCAGCCCCCGCTCCGGCGTGGTCAACCCGCTGCTGGAGAACGTCGGGCTCGGCGCGCTGACCCAGAACGACTGGCTCGGCAAGTACGGGCTGTGGGTGACCCTGCTGGTGCTGTGCTGGTCCTTCGTCGGCTTCTACGTGGTGCTCTTCTCCGCGTCGATGGGGTCGATCCCCAAGGAGATCTACGAGGCGTCGCTGCTCGACGGGGCCAACCGGTCCACGACCTTCTTCCGGATCACCTTCCCGCTGACCTGGGACGCCATCAGGACCGGCTGGATCTACATGGGCATCCAGGCGCTCGACGCGTTCGCGATCGTCTCCATCATGATTCCGCGCCAGGGCATCGACGTGCTGCCCACCTTCCTCTACCTCAAGGCGTTCCGGGACGGCCAGGCCGCCTACGCGACCGCCGTGGGGGTCGTCCTGTTCGTCATCACCCTGACCTTCGCGCTGCTCATGATGCGCGTCGGCCGGCGTGACCGGATCGAGTTCTGAGCGGGGAGAGGGAACACCATGAGCACCACCGACACCGCCGACCGTGCCGAGGACGGGGAACTCCGCCCCGAGCGCCCCGGCCCCGCCGAACCGCGGCCCTCGGGCGGGCGCGTGACGGAGGAGGGCGGCGTACTCAACGTCTTCGCCCACTCCTTCCTCGTGCTGTGGACCGTCATGGCCGCCGCTCCGCTGCTGTGGATCGCAGTCTCCGCCTTCAAGACCTCCGCCGAGGTGCTCAGCGACCCGTTCGGCTTCCCCAGCGGTCTGCACTGGGCCAACTTCGCCAACGCCTGGGCAGAGGCGAACATCGGGCGGTACGCCCTCAACTCGCTCATCATCCTGTCGGGATCCCTCACCGGGACGATGCTGCTGGGCTCGATGGCCGCCTACGTGATCGCCCGCTACACCTTCCGGGGCAACCGCGCGCTGCACCTGCTGTTCATCGGCGGGCTGATGTTCCCCATCTTCCTGGCGCTGGTGCCGCTGTTCTTCATGCTCCAGAACCTCGGGCTGCTGAACACCAGGCCAGGGCTGATCCTGGTGTACATCGCGTACTCGCTGCCGTTCACGATCTTCTTCCTGACGGCGTTCTTCCGCACCCTGCCCAGCGGCGTGCACGAGGCAGCCATCGTCGACGGCGCCTCGCACACCCGCACGTTCTGGCAGATCATGATGCCGATGGCCAAGCCCGGTCTCATCTCCATCGGGATCTTCAACTTCCTTGGTCAGTGGAATCAGTTCGTGCTGCCCCGGGTGCTGAACGTCGGCAGCCGTGACGACTACGTGCTGCCGCAGGGGCTCGCCGCGCTGATGGTGCAGATGGGATACGAGGGCGACTGGGGCGCGCTGTACGCCGGTCTGACCATCGCCATGCTCCCCGTCCTGGTCGTCTACGTAACCTTCCAGCGGCAGGTCCAGGCCGGCCTGACGGCGGGCGCGCTGAAGTGACTCAGGGGCGCTCACCGTCCGATGGTGCGCCCCCGGCCTCGCTCACCGGGGCGTGCGTCCGATCCCGCATCAGACCTCCGAGGGGATGTCGTAGGCGCTGCCTGGGCGGCCCTGGCCCGGCCCCGCCACGTGCACGAAGACGCAGAACGCCTTCGCGCCGCTGTGGAACGTGACCCCGAAGCCGGGGTGTACGGAGGGGGTTTCCCGTCCGGAGTAGCTGTACACCCCGGACACCTCGGTGCTGCCCGCGTTGCGGATCGCCCCCGCCAGAAACGCCTCGACCGTGGGGACCGGCACCCTCGACGTCATGTCGGGAAGCGGCTCTGCCGCCGGGGCATCGCCCTCGACGATCTTCTCGGGCTCCGAGGACTTCTCGCCCTCCGGGCTCTGCACGGTCACGGCGTGCCACACCTGCGCCCCGGAAGGGAGGGTCACCTTGACGCCGAGCGGGCGTTTGGTCCCGTCGTCCCACGGCTCGGCTGCGAGGCCGGCCGTGGTGTAGCTGCACTGCGAAGTCGCGGAACCGCTCGGGGGCGCATGCTGGGACGCCCTCTCTGTCGAACTGTGTCGCAGTCGAGGACCCGTCACGGACGGTCCCCGTCGTGTGCCTGGGGCGTCGGTGCGTTTCTATAGTGGTGCGACCGGTGGGTCCGCGCGGTCCCGCCGAGTCGAACTGAAGGGGGAGCCCGCCGTGGTGCAGACTCCTGGGTCGCAGTCGTCGCTGCACCGGGCCAACCTGGAGCGGGTGGTGCGCGCGGTGCGCGGTGCCGGCGCGTTGACGCAGGCGGAGATCGCCCGCACCACCGGGCTCTCCGCCGCCACGGTCTCCAACATCGTGAGGGAGTTGCGAGAGCTCGGCACGATCGACGTGCGCGACACCTCCGCCGGGGGGCGACGCGCGCGCAGCGTCTCGCTGTCGAGCGACGCGGGCGTCGTCGTCGGGGTGGATTTCGGCCACTCGCACCTCCGGGTGGCGGTGGGAAACCTTGCGCACCAGGTACTGGCCGAGGAGTCCGAGCCGTTCGACGTGGACTCCGCCGCGGACGCCGGTTTCGAGCTGGCGGAGCGCATGGTCGACGGGCTGCTCGCCGCCGCCGGTACCACCCGCAGGAAGATCATCGGAGTCGGGCTCGGGGTACCCGGGCCGATCGACTCCGAGCGCTCCGTCATCGACGCCACCGCGCTGCTGCCCGGGTGGCACGGCACCAACCCGCGCGAGGAGCTGAGCCGACGGCTCGGTGCGCCGGTCTATGTCGACAACGACGCCAACCTCGGCGCCCTGGGCGAGCTGGTGTGGGGGAGCGGCCGGGGCTGCGCGGACCTCGCCTACGTCAAGGTCGCCAGCGGTGTCGGGGCCGGCCTGGTGATCAACGGCCAGATCTACCGAGGCCCGGGAGGCAGCGCCGGGGAGATCGGGCACATCACGCTGGACGAGTCGGGCCCGGTGTGCCGCTGCGGCAACCGGGGCTGCCTGGAGACCTTCGCGGCCTCCCGCTACGTCCTGCCGTTGCTGGCCGCCACCCACGGCCCCGGGTTGACGATGGCGGGCGTGGTGCGCGCGGCCCGGGAGGGGGACGCCGGCTGCAGGCGGGTGCTCGCGGACATCGCCCACCACGTGGGGAGCGGGGTGGCGCAGCTGTGCAACGTCCTCGGTCCCAGCCGCGTCGTCATCGGTGACGAGCTGGCGGACGCCGGTGACCTCGTGCTGGAGCCGATGCGGGCCGCGGTGCGCCGCTACACCATTCCCAGCGCGGCGCGTCAGCTGTCGTTGGTGGCCGGTGCGCTCGGGGGCCGGGCGGAGGTGCTGGGCGCCCTCGCGCTCGCGCTGCGGGAGATGGGCGACGGGGTGCTGATCGGCTCCGCCTCGGGCCGCCGGGACGAACAGGGCTGAGCACACGTCACGCCGCGGCGTCCCCGTCGTCTGCCGTGCCACGGCCGGTGAGGCCGCCGGCGGGCGCCGATCGGGCAGTGCCTCGGCCCGATCGGGCAGTGCGTCGGCCGGGCGCGGCAGCGGCCGTCGGC
>NZ_JAAVJB010000289.1 GCF_012034385.1 Streptomyces spiramenti | reverse complement strand
AGGGCGGACCCGGAAAGGGTCCGCCCTCACGCGAAACCGCCGTCGGCCGCGCCCACGGCGGCAGCCGGACGGAGCCGGCCACCGGCCCGTTCCGCTCACGGCGTACCGCGGCGCGACCGAACGCGGCGACCGGGATCGGGCCCGGCTCGGCCGGGCAGCCCCCGGCCGTGCGGCGACCGGCGTCCGCGCGGGGTGCGCCGCGGACATCGGTCTCCGGGCTCAGCGCCCGCCGTCCGCCTCGGCCTGCTTGGCCTCGACCTCGGGGTCGACCGCCGCGCCGCGCTCCTCCGCGTAGGCGTCCTGCCCGACCTCGGTGGCGACCGGCGGCTCCACCAGCCAGTCCGGGTTGGCCTGCTGGTCCCACCAGCGCCACGCCAAGTAGGCGCCACCGGCGACAACGCCGGCCACGCCGACCCACTTGGTCGCGCTCCAGGCCGCCGCACGGCGACGGCGGCGGCGCACGGCCTTGCGGACGTCCTTCGCCGAGAGTTCGCCCCGCAGACCGGCGTACGCGGCGGCGGAGCGCGCGGCGGCCTTCTCGGCCGCCGGGCCCGCGGCTGCGCGGGCCTGCTCCAGCCGCGGAGCTGCCGCGGCACGCGCCTTGCGGGCGACGCCACGGGTGCGGTCGGCGGCGCGGCCCGCGGCCTCGTCGACACCCTCGGGGAGCGACTGGCGGGCCTGCTCCAGCCGCGGGACCACGTGCGAGGCGTAGTTCTCGCGGGCGGCGAAGGCCGCCTTCCGGGCGCGGGGCTTCAGGTAGGCGCCCGCCTCGTGTGCGTACTGCGACGCGGACTCCCGGGCGGAGGCTGCGTAGGGCCCCACCACGTCCGCCGCGTGACGCGCGGTCTCCCTCGCGTTGTCGCCGGCGGCGCGCACGCGTTCTTTGCGGTTCACGGGACAGACCCTCCTGTCGGTGGTTCGCTGTTGCGGTCATCGTGCGGTCATCCAGCAGTCTCAACAGACGCCTGGCACCGCTGTGCCGCCTGTCCACTCGTACGCAAATCATGCCGGGTACGACCGGCTCAGGCACGCGAAACGGGCATCCGGGGCACCGCGTGTCGCGTGGGCATGGGAGGATCATGCACGGTCAGCCCAAGGACGACGGAAGGTACAACGTGGCCGAGCAGCTCTTCGCGACCCTGAAGACCAATCATGGCCCCATCGAGGTCCAGCTCTTCCCGAACCACGCGCCGAAGACGGTGAAGAACTTCGTGGAACTCGCGGAGGGCACCCGCAAGTGGACCAACCCGGCCACGGGCGAGCAGGCCGCCACGAAGCTCTACGACGGCACGGTCTTCCACCGTGTCATCAGCGGTTTCATGATCCAGGGCGGCGACCCCCTGGGCAACGGCACCGGCGGCCCGGGCTACGAGTTCGGTGACGAGATCCACCCCGACCTCGCCTTCACCAAGCCGTACCTGCTCGCGATGGCCAACGCCGGACCGGGCACCAACGGCTCGCAGTTCTTCATCACCGTGGGTGCCACCACCTGGCTCACCGGCAAGCACACCATCTTCGGTGAGGTGGCCGACGCCGCTGGCCGCAAGGTCGTGGACGCGATCGCCGGCACCGCGACCGACGCCCGCACCGACCGTCCGCTCCAGGACGTCGTGGTGGAGTCCGTCACGATCGAGCGCCGCGACGGCTGAGTCCCGGCACACCGCCGGCCCCCACTCACCGGGGGCCGGCCGGGAACCATCCGGCCCCCTGATCCGTAGGATTCAGGGGGCCGGCGTGTGCCCCGCCCCCAGCGGGGAAGACCCCGGAGGGTCGCGCCGCGCGGCCCCGGCGGCGAGAGGACACCATGACGCAGCACGAGCGGCAGCCCGGCCTGAGCGCCTGCTTCCGCCACCCCGAGCGGGACACCGGCATCCACTGCACCCGCTGCGAGCGGCCGATCTGCCCGGACTGCATGATCGACGCGGCGGTCGGCTACCAGTGTCCGGAGTGCGTCCGCCAGGGCGCCGCCGAGAGCGCCGCGGCCCAGCCGCGCACCATCGCCGGAGGCCGGCTGCGCACCGACACCAGGGTGGTCACCCTGACGCTGATCGGCGTCAACCTCGCCGTCTTCGTGGGGCTGAAGGCCAGTGAGTACCTGGGCGGCGGGGAACTCGGGCTGATCCGCGACTTCGCGATGCTCGGCTACGCCTGGGCACCCGGCTCACCCGAACTGATCGGCGCCGCCACCGGCGAGTGGTACCGGATGCTGACGTCCGCCTTCATGCACCAGGCGGTCTTCCACCTCGCCTTCAACATGTTCGCGCTGTGGTTCCTCGGCCCGAACCTGGAGGCGGCGCTGGGGCGCGGCCGGTTCCTGGCGCTGTACCTCATCTCGGCGCTGGCCGGTTCCACGGCCTCGTTCGCGCTGGCGGCGCAGAACCAGTTCTCACTGGGCGCATCGGGCGCCGTGTTCGGCCTCTTCGGGGCACTGGCGGTACTGCTGCGCAAGCTGCGCTACGACATGCGGCCGGTCCTGGTGCTACTCGCCGTCAACCTGGTGATCACCTTCCTGCCGGGGCTGAACATCGCCTGGCAGGCGCACCTGGGCGGGCTGGTGGCGGGGGCAGCGATCGCCTACGGGATGGTGCACGCGCCGCGCCGCAACCGAACGCTGTACCAGGTGGGGGTCTGCGGCCTGGTGGTGCTGGTGCTCGTCGCCGTCTGCGTCGCGCGCACCCTTCAGCTGACCTGACCCGGGGGTGGCGGGGCGGCCTCCGCCCGCACGTGCGGTACGACCTGCGGTCACCACCCTGGGGTACGTGGTTATCCACAACCGGTACGCAGTTCGTCAACCCCTGTGGACAACACCCTCCGAACCTTCGTTCGAGTGACGTTTCCGCAGGCGAACATGGGTGCGGCGCCGCACTGGCGGCGCCGCGAACCCCCTGCTACCGCCGAGTTATCCACAGCTTTTGTGATCTTCGATGATCCTGTGGATAACTCGGCGCCACTATTTCCACTGCGTGGAAACCACGAAGCCGGCCCCGATGAAGCCGAACCCGACGACGATGTTCCAGGCGCCGATCGCACCGATCGGCAGGTCGCCCTCGGCGACGTAGTACACGACGATCCACAGCAGGCCGATCACGAACAGCGCCAGCATCAACGGCGCCACCCAGCGACGCACACCGCCACCGGTGCGCATGTCGATCTTCTGCGGCTTCTTCCGATCGACCTTCTGGTCGCCCTTGTCGCCCTTGTCGCCCTTCGCGTCACCTGCGAGCTTCCGCTCGCCGATCTGCTGCTTCTCGGGCTTCGCGGCGGAGCCGTCCTTCTTCTTCCGGATCCGGGACTTCGGCACGAGAGCCTCTCCTGTCTACGCGCTGCGGTCACACAGCAGAACACGGTGCGGGATGTTCGGATAGCGTAGTGCGTGAAGTGTCGATGAAGGGAGCAGGGTGCGGTGGGGGACTTCCGCTTCCGCCCGGCGCGGTTGGGCACCATAGGTGTCTTCATGCTGGCCGGACTGATCTTCTGGACCAGTTTCAGCGTCTCCGGCGGCTCCAACATCCGCACGGACGACTCGCTGCTCCAGATGTCGGACCTCATACGCGACCGCGGGCGGGAGAACGCGCGGCTGGAGGCCACGGCCGCCCAGCTCCGCACCGAGGTCCAGCAGTTGCGCGAGCGTGACGCGGGCGCCGACCCCGCCGGCGCCGAACGGCTCGCCGCGCAGGAGGCCGAGGCCGGGCTGGAGGAGGTCACCGGGGACGGCCTCACCGTCACCCTCACCGACGCGCCCCCGGACGCCGTGCCGCTCCTCCCCGACGTGCGTGATCCCCGCCCCGACGACCTCGTCATCCACCAGCAGGACCTGCAGGCGGTCGTCAACGCCCTCTGGGCCGGCGGCGCCGAGGGCATCCAGGTCATGGACCAGCGGCTCATCTCCACCAGCGCCGTGCGCTGCGTCGGGAACACCCTGATCCTCCAGGGCCAGCTCTACTCCCCGCCCTACGTCATCACCGCCGTCGGCGACACCGGGCAGCTCCGCGAGGCGCTGGACACCTCCCCCGCCATCGAGCTGTACCAGCTGTACGTCGAGGCGTACGGGCTGGGTTGGCAGGTCGACCAGCGTTCCTCGGTCACCCTGCCCGGCTACACCGGATCGACCGAGCTCCAGCACGCCACCCCCGTGGAGTGAGAGCCCGCGTCCGGATCGTGCCGCAAAACCACGATGCCGACCGACGGCACCGCCCCGCGTCGTACGCTTGGGCTCGCACGGCCACGCGCAGCGGCCGGCGGGGCGGCCCGCGGCAGGGTCACGCACCCGAGGAAGACAGAGAGGGAACCCTCCACCATGTACGGCTGGATCTGGCGGCACCTGCCGGGCAACACCCTGGTGCGGTCCCTGATCTCACTGGTCCTGATCGTCGGTGCGGTCTACCTGCTCTTCACCTTCGTCTTCCCCTGGGCCGAACCGCTGCTGCCCTTCAACGACGTCACCGTCGAGGGATGACGGCCGAGGGACAGGAATGAGGAACGGTCCGACTATGGCTACCCGTGTGCTCGTCGTCGACAACTACGACAGCTTCGTCTACAACCTGGTCCAGTACCTCTACCAGCTCGGCGCCGAGTGCGAGGTACTGCGGAACGACGCGGTCCGCCCCGAGCACGTGGAGGAGGGCGGCTTCGCCGGGGTGCTCCTCTCGCCCGGCCCCGGCGCACCCGAACAGGCCGGTGTCTGCGTGGAGATGGTCCGCCACTGCGCCGCGGTCGGTGTCCCGGTCTTCGGGGTCTGCCTCGGACTCCAGGCGATGGCGGTGGCCCACGGCGGAGCCGTGGACCGCGCCCCCGAGCTGCTCCACGGCAAGACGTCGCCGGTGCTCCACACCGGCGCCGGGGTCTTCGCGGGGCTCCCCTCGCCCTTGACGGTCACCCGCTACCACTCGCTCGCGGTCGTCGAGGGCACCGTGCCCGCGGAGTTCGAGGTCACCGCGCGCACCGAACGAGCCGACGGCACCCCCGGCGTCGTCATGGGGCTGCGGCACCGCACCCTCGCGGTGGAGGGCGTGCAGTTCCACCCGGAGTCGGTCCTGACCGAGGGCGGCCACCGAATGCTCGCCAACTGGCTCGCGGTGTGCGGCGACACCGAGGCGCCCGACCGCTCCGCGGGGCTCGCCCCCGTCGTGGGCCGCCCCGGGCACCGGTCGGAGGACCGCCGGAGCGAGCGGACCGCGGCGTGACCGGCCGGCGGCGGGAGGCGGCGTGACCGGGGGCCCGCGGTGAGCGCGGCGGGCCACGGCGACGGCAACGGCTGGGAGCCGACGGCCGGCACGCCGGGCTCCGACGACTACGCGGCGGCCATCGGTGCGCTCCACGACCCGCTCAACGACCCGCTGCCCGGCTCCTACGACCCGGGCACCGGCGCCGGTGGCGGCTCCGCCGGCGCGCCGGCGGCCGAAACGCAGCACGGGCCGCTCGGCGGCGCGCCTCAAGGC
>NZ_JAAVJB010000288.1 GCF_012034385.1 Streptomyces spiramenti | reverse complement strand
GGGCGGGCGGCGTGACGGCCCCCCTCGTCGAGACGGCCCTCGACGAGGGGGCGGTCCGGGGCCGCCTGCGCACTCGTCAGCCGGCCGCCGCTGTCGCCGACCGTCGGCGGCTCGGTCGGCGGGGGCGGGGTCCGGTACACCACGGCCCGCTCCACGGCACGACGCTCGGCAACCTCGTGTTCGGCGGCCTCCCGGACGGCTGCTCGGCGCTCGGCCGCGCGTCGCTGCGCCGCCTCACGGTGGGCCGCCTCACGGTGGGCCGCCTCACGGTGCGCGGCGGCTCGCTCGGCGAACTGCCGCTCAGCGGTGGCACGCTCGCGGGCACGGCGTTGCTCGGCGGCACGTTCGACCAGGTGCTCGTCGTACGCGGCACGGCGGGCGGGGTCGGTGAGGGTGGTACGTGCGAGCGCCAGATCCCTGATGCGCTGCTCGGCCAACTGCCGCCGGTCCAGGTCGGGGTGGCTGGTCAGCCGTTGCCAGCTCCGGTGTTCGGCACGCAGCCGGTCGGCGATCTGTGCCGCCGTGGCTCCGGGGTCCAGGCCGAGCAGTCGGTAGTGGTCGGTCGGCTCTCCCGCGCGCATCGCCCTAGTCCAGCACAACGGGGCGCCGACGCCAAGGACCGGGCCGGAGTGCGCCGTTCGCCCACCGCTGACAGAGCGACGGGGCCAACGGCGGGGCGTCGAAGGGGAGGACGCCCCGCCCTGGCCGCCCGTCGGTCAGAAGAAGGTGCGGACGAAGTCGCCGACGGACCCGTCGGCGTCGACGACCGGGATCAGCTGCCACTTGTCGAAGATGGTGCAGGGGTGGGACATCCCGAGCCCCACCCAGTCGCCCACATCAGGCACGTCGTCGGCGTCCTCGCCCCGGACGAAGGCGTGCTGGTCGGAGAGGCGCGTCACCGTCAGCCCGCGCGCCGGGACGACGCCGCCCGTCGCACGCCGCAGCACCTGCACCTCGGGCAGCCCGAGGTCGTAGGCGACGTCGCGCTTGCCTGCGTTGACCAGCGCCAGCCCCGGTTCGGGCCGGGAGACGACCTGCGCCCACAGCCGGAACGCCGGAAGCAGCGAGCCCTCGTCCGGCAGCCGGTTGAACGGGGTGACCTCGCGGTACCGGCCGTCGTCGTGGCTGACGTAGGCGCCGGAACGCAGCAGCCCCAGCACCGGACGGGAGAGCTCGGGCAGCTCCGCGAACACCTCGGCGACCGCGTCGAACCACGCCGACCCGCCCGCGCTGACGATGATCTCCCCGGTGGCGGCGAACAGGTCATCGGAGTCCAACGCGACCGCGAGCGCCACCAGTTCGCGCAGCCAGGACCGAACATTCGCCTCGTCGGCGTCGGGCACCTCGCCCTCGTAGCCGGCCACGCCCACCAGCGCGAGCACGGGCGAGGCGTTGACCGCCGCCGCCACCGACGCGGCCTCCGTCGCGCCCCGGGCGCCGGTTCGTCCACCGCGGGCGCCCAGTTCCACGACGACCTCCAACGGCCGGGTGGCGCCCGTCGCCCGCAGGGCGTGGTCCATCAGGTCGACCCCGCGTACGGAGTCCGCGTAGACCACGCAGCGGAACTCGGGGTCGGCCGCCAGCTCACCGGCGAGCCAGGCCAGGGCGGGGGCGTCCACGACCTCGTTGGCGAGGAAGATCCGCTGCACTCCGAACGCCCTTGCCACGCGGGCCTGGTGCGGGACGGCGACCGTGATGCCCCAGGCTCCGTGGTCGAGTTGCCGCCGGAAGAGCGCGGGGGCCATGGACGTCTTGCCGTGGGGTGCGAACGCGAGTCCGTGCCGTTCGGCGAACTCGCCGAGCGCGCGCATGTTGTGTTCCAGCGCCTCGGCGGAGAGCGTCAGCACCGGCGTGGTGAAACCGCCGGAGTACAGGTCCCGGCGCTCGCGGGCGAGCGCGCCGACCGTGCGGCCGTCGGCGTCGGGCGGCAGCCCGCGGAAACGGTGGTCGACGATCTCGTCGGCGAGGCGGTCGATTGCGGAAGCCATGAGAATCTCCGATGAGTCGCTACCTGGCCTGCTGTGTTGCGCCACATGCAACGGTCGTTGCGCTCCATGCGCAGCTCTGTCTAGCATCCGGCGCAGAGCCGGTCAACGGACAGCCGGCGCGACGGGAACGGAGCTGACCCCATGCCGGACACCTCCCCCCGCACGGCGTCGCCCGCCGCCGGGAACCGGCTCGGCGCAGCACCGACCGGCAACGGCGGACCCGGATGTCCGGGAACCGTGGCGGGCACTACGGCCGGTGGCCCGCGATGAGCCAGAGCCTGGACCGCGCCCTGCGCATCCTGCCGCTGCTGGCCGAGGGGCCCGCCGGACTGGAGCAGGTGGCGCGTCACATCGACGCGCACAAGTCGACGGCGCTGCGCCTGCTGCGCACCCTGCACGCGCACGGACTCGTCCACCGGCAGCCCGACCAGCGCTACCGGCTGGGTTCGCAGTTGTTCGCCCTGGCCCACCGTGCGGCCGAGCAGCTGGACGTCCGGGAGATCGCCCATCCCCACCTGCGGGAACTCAACGACCGCACCGGTCACACCGTGCACCTCGCGATCCGTGAGGAGGACCGGGTGCTCTACATCGACAAGGTCGAGAGCCGGCATCCGGTGCGGATGTACTCGCGGATCGGCCGCGAGGTGGCGGTGACGGTGGCCGCGGTCGCCAAGGTGCTGCTCGCGGACCTGCCGTCCGGTGAGCGCGAGGCGCTGGTGCGTCGGCTCGCGTTCCCCCGGTACACCCCGCGTTCGGTCACCGGTCCGCCGGAGCTGCTGGCGGAGCTGGTGACGGTCCGCGAACGCGGCTGGGCCACCGACCTCGGCGGCCACGAGGAGTCCGTCAACTGCGTGGCAGCGCCGGTGCACGGGCACGACGGGCGGGTGGTGGCCGCGCTCTCGGTCTCGGTGCCCAACGTGGTGGCCGGCGAGCAGGCGGTGCTGGCGCTGCTGCCCGAGGTGCGGCAGACCGCCCGCGCGGTCACCGACGCCTACACCGGTCGGACCACTCCCCCCGCGCTGGCCCGCACCGCCGCGGCGGGCGCGGCAACGCCGGGGAGAGCGGCGGACGGGCACGGCGGGGACGCGTCCGCCGGAGCCGCCCCGGGCGGCGGAGCCGCGACGGACACGGCCGGCACGGGTACGCATCCCGCGGACGGTCGGCGGGCAGCGATACCCGACGACGGCACGCCCCCGTCATCGGACGGCTGACCGCGCACCACCACGACCGACCCGCACCACAGCCACAGCCACAGCCACAGCCACAGCCACAGCCGGACGACGTCCGTGCGGGGCCCGCACCGCCGGCCCCGCACTCACCCCACCGCACCACCCCACCAGGAAAGGCGACACCCATGACCGAGAAGACCCCGGCCACCCCCGGCCGCACCGCCAAGACAGCGGTCACCCCGCCCCAGCACACCACTCCGCCGGCCCGCTTCTCGCACGGCGTGATCAAGGGCGGTCTGCTCCAGGTCGCGGGCCAGGTCGGCTTCGGGCCCGCGGAGCCGGGCAGCTCCCCCTCCCCCGTCGGTCCGGGGCTCCGGGAGCAGACCGTGCAGACCCTGGAGAACGTCCGCGCGGTCCTGGAGGAGGGCGGCGCGTCCTGGGAGGACGCGATCATGATCCGCGTCTACCTGACCGACACGGAGCACTTCGCCGAGTTCAACGCGATTTGGGACGAGTACTTCGCCGGGCTGACCCAGCCGCCGTCGGCGCGCACCACCGTCTACGTGGGTCTTCCCGCCGGCCTGCTGGTGGAGGTCGACGCGCTCGCCGTGCTCTGACCCGGGCGGCGTGCTCCCGCGGGCGCGTCCGACGAGGCCCCCGGGGAGGCTGGTCACCGGCCGCCCCGGGCGTCCGCACCCCGGGCCCCGTCGCGCCCCCCGCGGGCGGCGCGACGGCGGTTGGTCCGTGTGGTGAGAAAAACAGAGCGCACGGGCGGACGCGGTCGTATGGTGACCGCTATGCAGGTCATCCAGTCAACGAAGCTCGCCAACGTCTGCTACGAGATCCGTGGCCCGGTCCTGGAGGAGGCGCAGCGGCTGGAGGCAGCCGGCCAGCGCATCCTCCGGTTGAACACGGGCAACCCGGCGGCGTTCGGTTTCGAGTGCCCGCCGGAGATCCTGGAGGACATCCTCCGCAACGTGGGCGAGGCGCACGGTTACGGCGACGCGAAGGGCCTGCTGGCCGCCCGCCGGGCAGTGCAGCAGCACTACCAGACCAAGGGCATCATGCTCTCCGTCGAGGACGTCTACCTCGGCAACGGCGTCTCGGAACTCATCCAGATGGCGATGCAGGCGCTGCTGGACGACGGCGACGAGGTCCTCGTGCCCTCGCCCGACTACCCGCTGTGGACGGCCTCGGTCTCGCTGTCCGGCGGCACCGCCGTCCACTACCGCTGCGACGAGCAGTCCGAGTGGATGCCCGACCTCGCGGACATCGAGCGCAAGATCACCGACCGCACCAAGGCCATCGTGGTGATCAACCCGAACAACCCGACGGGTGCGGTGTACAGCGAGGAGATGCTGCGCGGGCTGACGGACATCGCCCGGCGCCACGGCCTCGTGGTCTGTTCCGACGAGATCTACGACCGCATCCTCTACGACGACGCGGTCCACCACTCCACCGCAGCCGTCGCCCCGGACCTGATGACGCTGACCTTCAACGGCCTGTCGAAGAACTACCGCGTCGCGGGCTACCGGTGCGGCTGGATGGCGGTCTGCGGGCCGAAGGAGCACGCCTCCAGCTACATCGAGGGGCTGACGATCCTCGCGAACATGCGGCTGTGTGCCAACATGCCGGCGCAGCACACGGTCGCGGCGGCGCTCGGCGGTCGCCAGTCGATCGAGCAACTGGTGCTGCCCGGCGGACGGATGCGGGAGCAGCGCGACATCACGTACGAGATGCTGACCCAGATCCCCGGCATCAGCTGCGTCAAGCCCAAGGGCGCGCTCTACGCCTTCCCCCGGCTCGACCCGCAGGTCTTCCGCATCAAGGACGACCGCCAGATGGTGCTTGACCTGCTGCGCTCCGAGCAGATCATGATCGTCCACGGCACCGGCTTCAACTGGCCGGAGCCCGACCACTTCCGCATCGTCACCCTCCCCCCGCCCGAGCAGCTCGCCGACGCCATCACCCGCATCGGGAAGTTCCTCGACGGCTACGCCCAGTACTGAGCCGCGGCCGGGGGTGCGGCGGTGGTCCGCCGCGGCGCCCCCGGTGGTCCGCCGCGGTCGACGCCGACGACCGCGCCGACGGTTCGGTCACGCCGACGGCCCCGCACGCCGTTGTGCGGGGCCGTCGGTGTGCGGGCCGGCAAGGGGAAACCGGCCCGGCCGGCAAGCGGTCGGGCACGCGGTCCGGTCGGGGACCCGCGGCCCTGTTCGCCACCGGTGGCGGAGTGCGCCGTGGCGGCGCGGCAGGAGGGGCGCCGTGGCCGAGCACCGTGGCAC
>NZ_JAAVJB010000287.1 GCF_012034385.1 Streptomyces spiramenti | reverse complement strand
GGGCCGCCCCCTCCGGCGGCCCTCACCACACGCGCCCGCCGCGCGCCCGCCGCGTCCGCGGCCGGTCGGCGAGGAGCTGTCCGCGCCGGGACGCGACGCATGGAAACCGCGCGGGCACACCGCGTTCTGAACGGTTGCCTGCCGCAACCAACCGTAGGTGCGGCGTGACCTGCCGCGTTCGTGTTGTTCGATCGGTACCCGCGCACCGCAGCGGGAAGACGGGTTCTGGTACTAACGTTGTGCAGACCTGTAACCGAATGAAAGGGCACGGCCTTGTCCGCCAGATCGTCGGACCCGCCTGAACGCAGCCACAGTCCAGGACCACTTCGCCAGCACATGCGTGACAGCGACACGCGGCGAGGTGGTGCTCGATGAGTGTCGCACTACTGGCCCTGCTCGCCGTCATCGTGTTGACGGTCGGCACCGGCTACTTCGTCGCGCAGGAGTTCGCCTACGTCGCGGCGGACCGGTTGAAACTCGCCCGTGAGGCAGCCGCCGGTGACCGCAGGGCGATCCGCGCGGTGAAGGTCCAGCAGCGCCTGTCGTTCATGCTCTCGGGCGCGCAGCTGGGCATCACCGTCACCACGCTCGTCGTCGGGTTCCTCGCCGAACCCGCCATGGCGGAGTTGATCTCCCCGGTCCTTCTCGGCGTGGGTGTCCCCGAGGCCGCTGTCGGCGGGCTCGCCCTCACGCTCTCCTTCATCGGCGCCACGGTCATCCAGATGATCGTGGGCGAGTTGGGGCCGAAGAACCTCGCGCTCGCCGTTCCCGAGCGACTCGCGAAGCAGATGGCGACCACCACGCTGTTGTACCTCAGGATCGCCGGTCCGGTCATCCACGTCTTCGACGCCGCGGCCAACCGCCTGCTGCGGATGATCGGTATCGAGCCCGTGGAGGAACTGCACGGCGGCGCCACCGCCGAGGAGCTGGGCCACCTCATCCTGGAGTCGCGCGAGCACGGCCACCTGCCGAAGGCGACGGCCGAGCTGCTCGACCACGCGCTGGACTTCTCCGAGCGGACCCTCGGCGAGGTGATGGTGCCGCGGGTCGACGTCGACTACGTGCGGACCGACACCACCGCCGCCGAGGTCGTGGAGAGGATCGGCGCCCGCGGCCACACCCGGTACCCGGTGGTGGCCGAGCGGGTCGACGACGTGGTCGGCGTCATCGGGGTCCGCGAGCTGGTGAAGCTCCCGGAGGGCAAGCTCGCGTCGGTCACGGCCGGTGGGCTCGCCCGCCCGCCGCTGCGGCTGCCGGACACGCTGCCGCTGCCTCGTGCCGTCGAGCAGATGCAGACCGCCGGTCAGGAGTTCGCGATCGTCATCGACGAGTACGGCGGGCTCGCCGGAATCGTCACGCTGGAGGACATCGCGGAGGAACTCGTCGGTGAGATCGCCGACGAGAGCGACCGCGTGGTCGAGATCGCCGTTGCCGACGGCACGGGCGGCTGGCTGGTGGACGCGGGTCGCCGCGTCGACGAGGTGACCGACGCCACCGGCATCCCCCTCCCCGAGGAGGAGACGTTCGAGACCGTCGCGGGCCTGGTCGTGGACCGGCTCGGGACGTTCCCGACGGTCGGCGACCGCCTGGGCCTGGACCTTCCGGGTGACGGCGGACGGCTGGAGATCGAGGTGCTGGCCATGGACCGGCACGTCCCGGAGAAGGTGCGGCTGGTCCGAGTGCCCGCCGCGACCGCGCACGAGCGAGGGGTGGTCTGACGATGGACATCGGAACCGCGCTCTTCGTGACCGTGCTGCTGCTCATCGGCAGCGGGTTCTTCGTCGCCGCCGAGTTCGCCCTCGTGGCGGCCCGCAGCCACCGGCTGGAGAAGGCCGTGGCCGAGGGCAAGCGGGGCGCCCGCTCCGCGCTCGCGGGCACCAAGGAACTCTCGCTGATGCTGGCCGGTGCCCAGATGGGCATCACCGCCTGCACCCTGCTGCTGGGTTCGATCTCGAAACCCGCGATCTCCCACGCGCTGGAACCGGTACTGGTCTCGCTCGGCCTGCCCACCGGCATCAGCTACGGCATCGCATTCGTCTTCGCCATGGTGGTGGTGATCTTCCTCCACATGGTCGTCGGCGAGATGGCGCCGAAGTCGTGGGCGATCTCCCACCCGGAGCGCTCGGCGATGCTGCTGTCGCCGCCGTTCCGGGCGATCGTCCGTGTCTTCCGCTGGGCACTGCGCGCGCTCAACCAGGCGGCCAACGGTGTGGTCCGGGCCTTCCGGGTGACACCGGTGGAGGAGCTGAACTCGGTGCACAGCCGGGAGCAGCTGGGACAGCTGGTGACGGAGTCCCAGCGCATGGGGCTCATCAGCGAGTCCGACTCGGGCCTGCTGACCCGCTCCCTCAACGAGCCGCAGACGCCGATCAGGTCGCTGCTGGTGCCGGTGGACCGCATCGTGTCGGTCTCGGGCACCGCGAACGTGGGCGACATCCTGTCGGCCGCGTCCGCCAGCGACCACACCCGGCTGCTGGTGCGCGACGGCGACCAGATCGTCGGCTCCGTCCACGCGCGCGACGCGATCGTGGCGCGCGCGGAGGGCCGTGAGGTCACGGCGGGCGACCTCGCCCGCCCCGTGCCGCGGTTGACCGCGGAGGACACTGTGGAACACGCGGTGGAGCAGCTGCGCCACCACCGCGCGTCGTTGGCTGTCGTCCTGACGGACGACGACCGGCTGGCCGGGCTGATCAGCCTGGACGACCTGCTGGTGCGGCTGATGGCGTGAGGCGCCGGGTGCGTGCCCGGTGACGGGTGCGCACCCGTCACCGTCCGCCGCCGACGCGGCGGGCGGGAGGAACGTGATGGACGGCCCGGCGGCCTCGACCGCCGGGCCGTCCGGCGTTCGCGGCGCGTGTGACGCCGGTCGCGCGGTCGCGGTCGTTGCGTCGGGCGCGTCGCCGGGCAGGAGCGGTCATCGGTGCGGGCGGCGGGGTCTTCGGCCGCAGGGGTCGCACGGCGGGTCCGGGTCGCGCACGGTGCCCGGCGCGGTCGGCGGCCCGTCGACCGGCGCGGCAGCGGCCGGGTCAGCCGTCGACGCGGCCGGTGACGGTGGTGCCGGAGGGGTCGATCAGGACGTACTCGCAGGCGCCGTGGGCGATGGCGCGGTAGGCGACCCCCGGGGGCACCACATAGGCGTCACCGCAGCCGAGCCGCACCGGTTCGCCGGCCGCGGTGGGCGAATGCGGTCCGGGCGCGCCGGCTGGAGCGGGCGTCGGGATGTCGCTCTCCTCGGCGAGTTCCAGGAGCAGCACGCCGCTGAGGGTCAGCAGCGTGGTGTCGCCGGTGGCCGGCGGGCTCCAGCCGTCGCCGAGCGCCGCTTCGCGCGGTGCGGGCGGTACCGCACCTGCCGCCGCACCGGTCGGCGCCACGGCCTCCGGCACGAGCGGGGGGACGAGGGACGCCGGCCGACTCGTCGTCGGGGCGAGCGTCGCCGGGGCCGTGCCGGCGGGTGGCCGGGCGGGTGCCGGGCCGCTCGCGCCCGGCCACCCGACGCCGGCGGGGGCGGCGGTGGACGGCGCGCTGGCGTACGGCTCGGACGCGGGCATAAAGCCTCCGTGGCGACGGGCGAACGGTGGAGGGAGACTTCCGACTCTGCCACGAACCGGTGGCCGTTCGCCACGTTTGGCGGTGCTCCGTGCGCCGCCGGACGCGGCGGAGCGCGACCCGCCCGACGGGGCGCGACGGGCAGCCGACACGTGTCGTGGTGCCGACCGCCCGCCTCGTGGTGCCCGTCCCGCCTCTGGCCGTCCCAGCCCTGGTCGTGCCGTGCCGGCTCAGCCGCACGCCGGCCGTGCGCCGGGGCGCACGGTTGCGATGTGACGGTCCCGCCGCCCGACCGCCCGACCGCCCGACCGCCCGACCGCCCGACCGCCCGACCGCCCGACCGCCCGACCGCCCGACCGCCCGACCAGCCGTCGGTCGCGGGACGAGGCGGCACGGTGCGTCAGACGCCGCGTCGGGCCGTCGAGCGGCGCCGTCCGACGGGTGGCGCTGTGCGTCAGGCGGTGTGCAGGGTCAGGCCGTAGCGGTCGAGGATCTCGTTGACCGGCTGGAACCAGGTCCGGCCGCCGTCGCGGCAGTTGCCGTAGCCGCCGGAGGTGACACCCTGCGCCTGGTCGCCGGTCAGGTACGCGCCGCCGGAGTCGCCGGGTTCGGCGCAGACGGTCGTCCCGGTCATCTGGTACACCGGGCCCACGTCGTAGTTGACGGTGTCGTTCTTGGAGAGGACGGTGCCGCAGTGCCAGCCGGTGGTCGCGCCGGAGCGGCAGATGGAGGAGCCGATCGGGGCCTCCGCCGACCCGCGGACCAGCTGGTCGGGTATCGCGCCCCAGCCGATCACGACGGGCACCGTCCACCAGCCGCTGCCGACGTTGACCCAGCCGAGGTCGTCACCGGGGAAGGACGACCCCTGGAAGTGTCCGATGTGGGTGTTGTCCCAGCCGCGCACGGCCTGGCCGACGGAGCCGCAGTGCCCGGCGGTCACGAACCCGCCGTGGACGGAGAAGCCGATGGAGCACCCGGCGGTGTTGGTCCAGTAGCGGTCGCCGCCGACGGTGCCCGCGGCGAAGGTGCCCGGCTGCTCGGGCGCGTCGGCGACGACGCGCACGGGCCCGGCCGCCTCGGCCTCCGCGACGAAGGCCCGCACCTCGGAGGCGTCCTCCGCGCCCTCCACCAGGTGCACCACCACGCTGTTGTCGTGGACGTCCACGCCCCACCCGGCGACGCCCGCGGGCGCGTTCTCACCGAGGTCGTCGATCTCCGCCTTGGTGGCGTCGAGCAGGGTGGCGCTGTGGGCGACGATCTCGGCCGTTGCGCCGGTGGCCTCGACATCGGTGGCCGCCTCGGCGTCGGTGACGGCGACGGTCAGGCCGCCCGCCTCGGCGTCGAACCAGCTGCCTGCGAAGGAGTCGCCGGCGGCCTGCTCCGCCAGCGGTTCGAGGTCGCCGGCCGCGGCCTCCTGCGCCAGCCGGGTGAGGGCCTGGTCCTCGGTGAGGCCGAGATCCTGCTGCATGGCCTGGACGAGTCCGGCCGAGGCGGCGGGGGACGCGGCGGTCGCGGTGGTGGCGGTGGCGGCGGAGCCCGCGGCGAGCCCGGCGGCGAGCAGCAGGGCGGAGAGGCCGGCGCCGGCGGCCCGCCGCGTCGACCGTCTGCCTGAGGTGGGGGAGGTACGGGAAGTGCTGCGAGACATGGGGGAGTGCCCTTCTGTTGTTCCCTCGGTGGGGTGGAACAGCGAAGGCCGGGAGCGCTCTCGAACCCGCTGGGAGCGTAGAGGCGACGCGGTGGCCGAGTCCAGAGTCCTGAGTTCCGGAACCGGGCTCGGGCAGCGGGGGATTGGCCGGAAGTACCGGAGCGTGCGGCGTCGCACCGGCTCGCGGCCGGCTCCGCCGTGCGCCCCCTCCGCGCGCAGGGCGGCGTGGTCGCAGGGCCGCAACGGCGCTGGCCCCCGAC
>NZ_JAAVJB010000286.1 GCF_012034385.1 Streptomyces spiramenti | reverse complement strand
ATGAGGCGAACCTCGCTGACGGGCGGCTCACCCCGCGGGTCGCCCCTGCCGCGCGCCGCCCAGCCTCCCGCGCGCCCCGAACGGTCCGCCACCCGCACCGGTGCGCCACCCGGGCGCCCCGCTCCCACCTCGTCCCGCCACCCGGGCGCCGCTCCACCCCGCCGTGCGCACCCGTGACTGCATCGGGTGACCGGCGCGCCCCACCCAGCGCCGCCGAGTCGCCGCGTCACCGTGCTCGGCGCACATTGGGTACGTGGCGATCGACCGGACTCTCCGAGCAGCGCGCGCCCCCGGACTCCGACGGGTGGCCGGCGCGCTCCCTACGCTGTTGCTGGTGGGCGCCTTCCTCCTGACTCTCGCCACCCCGCCCCGGGTCACGTTCGCCCCGTTCCTGGCGGCGGCCCCCCTGGTCGCCGCCGCCGTGCAGGGGCTGCGCGCCACCGTGGTGACCGCCGCTGCCGCAGTCGCGGTCGCCACGGTCATGCACATCTGGATCGACCCCTCCACTGCGGTGGAGGCGTCTTTTCAGGTGCTGACCGTCGCGACCGTCGCCGCCCTGGCCGTCGGCATCAACCAACTCGTCGGACGCCGCACGCGGCAGGTCCTCACCGCGCGGGAGGTCGCAGCCGCGGTGCAACGCGCCATGGTGCCCGACCCGCCGCGCGTGATCGACGGCGTCCGGCTCGCCACCCGGTACCGCACCGCCGACCGGGAAGCGCTCATCGGCGGCGACCTCTACGGAGCGGTCCGGACCCCGCACGGCGTCCGGCTGATCCTCGGCGACGTGCGGGGCAAGGGGCTGGAGGCCACGGACTCGGTCGCGGTCGTGCTCGGCGCGTTCCGCGAAGCCGCGGAGTACGAGAGCTCTCTGGACGCCGTCTCGTCCCGGGTCGACTCGGCGCTGCGCCGCGCGGCGCAGTTGCGGGCCGGCCGACTCCGGCTGGGGGAGGACGAGAGCTTCGTGACCGGCGTACTGCTGGAGCTGAACCCCGGCGACCTGCCCGGCGTCGGTGTCGGCGCCGGGCAGGTTGCCGGCGGCAACGGTGCCGGTGCGGCAGGCGGTCCCGGAGTTGCCGCGGTCCCCAGGTGGCAGGGCGCCCCGCGCGGCCACCTGCACGTGTCCGCGCCGGGCGGGGCGGTGTCTCCCTCGGCCGCCCGGCACCCGGACCGCGGCGCGACCGCCCCACGCCCGGATCCCGGAGCTGTCGGCCCGCGCCCCCGCAGGCCGGGCGAGCCGACCGCGGGGGTCGGGCCGTCGGCGGCGTCCGGTGGGCTCCGCCCCGACCCCGGCATGCCCCATGGCGACCCGGCGCTGGGTGAGCCGCCCGTCAGCGAGGTTCGCCTCATGAACCAGGGGCACCCGCCCCCGCTGCTGCTCCTGCCCGACGGCACGGTGCGCGCCCTGATCCCCTCGGAGCCCGCGCTGCCCCTCGGACTGCTCTCCCTCGGTGGCCGCCAGGCGGAGCCCTCGCGCGTGCTGCTGCCCCCGGGCGCGGTGCTGCTGCTGTACACGGACGGGTTGAGTGAGGCCCGCGACGCGCAGGGGCGCTTCTACGACCCGGAGGTCCGCCTGCTCGGCTGCCCCACCCGCGACCCCGACGAGGTGCTGGACTGGCTCATCGCCGACGTGACCCGCCACGGCGGACTCGGCCACGACGACCTGGCGTTGATGGCGGTGCGCGCCGCCGCACCCGCCCAGGTCGTGGTGGCGGCGGCCGGTGAGGACGCGCACGCCGTCACCCCCGCCTCCTGACGGGCTCCGACCGCCGGTGACCGCGCGCGGTACCGGCCTCCGTCGTTGCCGCCGAGGGGCGTTGACGGCACCGGACGACGCCAGTACGACGTAGATCACACTGCCGGGACCGGTGCCGGCCACGCTGCGATGCGGGAGCGCGGCTGCCGCCGCGGGGGGACTCGGGGCGCCGCACCCGGTCCGACGTGCGTCGGCCTCCGTCCGGTCGCACCGGGAGGCGTGGGGCGGACGTTCACTTCTGATGACTCTCGGTCACCCGATGGTGCCGTTGCGCGTAACGATTGGGGTGGCGACGGTATCGATCCGGTCTCCGCAGGCATGATGAACCTGCCCGGTTTGGGGGAGTTGCGCGCGAAAAGCGCGACTGATGACTGAGGTTGATTCGCCGGAGGCACTTGGAATACAGGCCCGCCCTCTATTAACGTTTCATAACGCAGCGCGGTCGTCACCGCCGATGCAAGTGTCGGCGCCCGTGCTCTGTCGCTCAATCCCGGGGCATCGCCGCAGTTCAGCGAGGCCCGGGGAGCCGGGGAACCACTTCTCAATGGGGTGAATCGGCCCACCGGACCACCGGTGGACCGTAGGAGACCTTCCTGCTCCGAACCCGTCAGCTAACCCGGTCGGCGAAGGAAGGAAAGGAGAACGCCCACGTGGCGTCAGATCGGCATGCCGCCGGTGGGGACCTCCTCGGTTCCGGCGACACCTACGAGCCCTACGGCTCGCAGCCCCCCTACGCAGGCGGCTACTTCGGGGACGGCAACGGCCTCGGATCCCACGATCAGCAGTACGGGGGCGAGTTCGGCGGCGACGCCTACGCCACCCCCTCCTACGGGGAGACGCACGGCGGCGTCCTCGGCGACGGCGGCCGGGCCGACCACTTCGTGACGGCCGGATACGCGGACTCCGCGCACGCGGGCACCGCCTACGGCGACACCACCACGTACGGCGACACCGCCGAGTACGCGCCGGTCCAGGCCGGCGCCTCCTACGACGCCTACTCCTACGCCGACACCGGGTACGCCGACACCGGGTACTCGGACACCGCCCTCGCGGACGGCGCCTACCCCGACCACGGCTACGCCGCCTCCCACGAGGCTGGCATCCACGCCGCGACCGGCGAGGCGCAGGCAACCCCGGCGCACTCCTCCTGGGACGACAGCGTCTTCGGCACCGCCGCGACCTACGGTGCCCCCTACGGCGAGACCGCGGGCACCGCGACCGCCGATGGCGGCACCGCGCTGCTCGCGGAGCCGGTCACGGAGACCGGAGCCGCCGACCTCGTCGACACCTCCGTGCCCGCCTACTTCGGGCCCGAGTACGACACCGAGTGGGGCCCCGAGCGCGTCGAGGGCGAGACCTTCACCGAGTGGAACCCCAGCGCCGCGACCGTCGCCCCGGTCCGCGGCCGTCGCCGCGCCCGCCAGCGCGGCGGCACCATGGCACGCAGCCGCGCGGTCCTCGGAGTCGGCGTGATCGCCGCCGTGGGCGCCGGTGGCATGGCCACCGCCCACGAGGACCCGCCGGGCCTCGCCGGGGCCGGTGACAAGGTCAAGTCCGTGCCGGACAAGATCGGCGGGTTCTTCGGTGGTGACACCGAGAAGAACACCACCACCATGATCACCGCGGCGCCGCTCACCTCCGCCGGACTCATGGTCGGCAGCAGCAGCGACGTCCTCGCCTCGGGCGAGAGCGCCGACGGCGAAGCGGGCGAGGCACTGCGCTCCCGCATCCTCCGCCAGGCCGAGAACCAGGACGCCCTCGCCGAGGCGGAGCAGCGCGACGCCGTCATCGACGCCGCCATCGCCAGTGCCTCCTCCGACGCCGCGGCCTTCGCGGAGGAGGAGCGGCTGGAGGAGCAGGAGCGTGAGCGCGCCGAGCAGGAGCGCAAGCGCAAGGAAGAGGAGGAGCGGAAGAAGAAGGAGGAGGAAGAGCGCCTCGCGAAGCTGCGGGCCAGCTTCACCGCCCCCCTCTCCGGCTACACCCTCTCCGCCTACTACGGCCAGTCCGGCGGCATGTGGTCCTCCGGCTACCACACGGGTCTCGACTTCCAGGCGCCCAGCGGAACCCCCATCAAGAACATCCACAGCGGCACCGTCACCCAGGCGGCGTGGGCCGGCAGCTACGGCTACCAGGTCATCGTCAAGCTGGACAACGGCACTGAGCTGTCGTACAGCCACATGTCGTCCATGTCGGTGGTCGCGGGGCAGAAGGTCACCACCGGGGACCTGCTCGGCAACGTCGGCTCGACCGGCAACTCCTCCGGCCCCCACCTCCACCTGGAGGTGCGGCCGGGCGGCGGCGGCGCCGTCGACCCGCTCTCCTGGCTCCGCGGCAACGGCATCAGCATCTGACGCCCCGGGTCCGCCGGCGTCGCCGGCGGACCGTGCGGTCACCGTCCCGTGCCCGTTCCACCGGCAACCGCCCCGTCGCTGCACGCCACGGCCGCCCTCGCGCGTCCCCGTGGCGGCTCCGGCGTCGGGCCGCGGGGGACCGCGCCCGTCGCCTCCGCGCCTGTTCCTCGCCCGCGCCGCAGGCTGCGGGAACGACGCCCCACCGACCCCGGCGGCCCTGACGATTCCCCCGACGTCAGGGTCGCCGGCCTTTCGTGACCGCGAACCCGGGGCGCCGGCCCCGCGGCAGCGCCGGTCGCCCGGGGGAACGCCGCAGTGGTGAGCACCCCCGGGAACACCCCGAGCTCCCGCCGTCGTTGAACCCGTATGACTCAGCGCACGCTCGGCTCCCTGACCGTCTCCCCGCTCTGCCTCGGCGGCAACGTCTTCGGCTGGACCGCCGACGAGGCCGCCTCGCACGCCGTTCTCGACGCCTATGCCGACGCCGGCGGCCGGTTCGTCGACACGGCGGACGTGTACTCCCACTGGGCGCCCGGACTCGCGGGCGGTGAGTCCGAGGGCGTCATCGGGCGCTGGCTCGCCCGCGGAGGCCGCGGGCGCGACGTCGTCGTCGCCACCAAGATCGGCGCGCACCCCGACTTCAAGGGCCTGGCACCGAAGACGATGCGGGCCGCGACCGAGGCGTCCCTGCGCCGCCTGGGCACCGACACCATCGACCTGCTCTACACCCACTACGACGACGAGACCGTTCCCGTCACCGACATCGTCAGCACCCTCGACGCGTTGGTGCGCGAGGGCAAGGTCCGCGAGATCGCCGCCTCCAACATCTCCGCCGAACGGCTGCGCGCCTCGCTGGAGTTCTCCGCGCGGGAGGGCAAGGCCGCCTACGTCGCGCTCCAGCCGCCCTACCACCTGATGCGCAGGGACGACTACGAGGGCGGGACCGCGGCGGTGGTGGCGGAGTTCGGGCTGCGGGCCGTGCCCTACTCGGCGCTGGCCGGCGGCTTCCTGACCGGCAAGTACCGACCCGGCACGACGGTTGACAGCGCCCGCGCGGGGTCGGCCTCCCGCTACCTCGGGACCCCGCGGGGCCCCCGCGTGCTCGCCGCGCTCGACACCATCGCGGGGGAGCGCGGGGCAGCCCACGCCACGGTCGCCCTCGCCTGGCTCGCGGCCAGGCCCACCGTGATCGCCCCGATCGCCAGCGCCCGCGCGGTCGAGCAGCTGCCGCCGCTCCTCGCCGCTGCCGAACTCGACCTGACGGCGGCCGAGATCACGGCGCTCGACACCGCGTCCGCGCCCGACGCCGAGTGACCGACCGCCGCTGACCGGGGAGCCGCCCGCGGGCCGGCGGCTCCCCCGTCAGC
>NZ_JAAVJB010000285.1 GCF_012034385.1 Streptomyces spiramenti | reverse complement strand
GCCCCCGCCCCGACCGGCCGCTGCCGGCCGGGAGCGGCACCGCGCCGTGCCGGACAGGTGCCGCGCGGGGAGCGGTCCTACGCTCGCCCCGTGAGGCACCTCGGGTCAACGGGCGCTCGACCGACGCGTGCCGCGGTCGCCTCGGACCCGGCCGCGGGGGCGGTCACGACGGCGGCCGAGGGGGTGGGTCGGACGTGAGGGCGACGCCGCGCAGCGTGGGCCCGATCGCCGTGGTGGGCGCGCTGGGCGTCGTCTTCGGCGACATCGGCACCAGCCCGCTGTACGCGCTGGACGCGGTGCTGCGGACGGCGCCCGACGAGTCCCGCGCGGTGGTCTACGGAGCGACCTCGACCGTCATCTGGCTGATGATCTGCGTGGTGGGCATCCTCTACGTCCGGCTGCTGCTCCGCGAGGACAACCACGGGGACGGCGGGCTCCTGGCGCTGCTGACCCTGGTCCGCAGGGACCGCCGGACCTCCGTCCGTGCCCGGTCCGCGCTGACGGTGCTCGGGATGGTGGGGGCCGCGGCCTTCCTCGGCGACAGCCTGATCACCCCGGGCATCTCGGTGCTGTCGGCGGTGGAGGGGCTGGAACTGGCGGCCCCGGGGCTCACGGGGTTCGTCGTGCCGCTCGCGGTGTGCGTGCTGGTCGCGCTGTTCCTCGTGCAGCGTCGGGGCACCCAGGCCATCGGGCGGTGGTTCGGGCCGGTCATGATCTGCTGGTTCGCGCTCAGCGCGGGCGTGGGGCTGGCCGCGATCGTGCGGCACCCCGACGCGCTGGTCGCACTCTCGCCCCACTGGGCAGTGCTGTACTTCGCGCAGCACCCCCACGCCGCGTTCATCTCGCTGGGCGCGGCGGTCCTCGCGGTCACCGGGGCGGAGGCGCTCTACGCCGACATGGGGCACTTCGGACGACGGGCGGTCACCCGGGCGTGGATGCTGGTGGTCATGCCTGCGCTGCTGCTGACCTACCTGGGCCAGGCGGCGGTCCTCGCCCGGGGGCCGGTGACCGGGTCGGCCTTCTACGCCCTCGTCCCTACCTGGCTGGCGCTGCCGGCCGTCGTGGTCGCCACGGCGGCGACCGTCATCGCCTCCCAGGCGGTGATCTCCGGAACGTTCACCGTCGTCCACCAGGCCGGCCGGCTGCGGCTGCTCCCGCCGGCCCACGGCAAGCTGCGCGGGCCGGGGGTCTACCTGCCGGTGGTCAACTGGCTGCTGCTGCCCGGCGTCATCCTGCTGGTCGTGGGTTTCGGGAGCTCCGCGGCGCTCGCCTCGGCATACGGGCTGGCCGTGACCATCACCATCACCGTGACCTCGCTGCTGCTGGTCGTGCGGCTGGCGCGGTCGAGGCGGCGGGCGGCGCTGCTGATCGCCGTCGCGGTGCTCTGCCTGGTGCTGACGGTGCTCGCGGCGAACCTGCCGAAGGTTCGCACCGGGGGCTGGCTGCCGCTGCTGGTGACCGCCGTGCTGGCCACCGTGATGTACGCCTGGTGGACGGGGCGCGCCAGGGTCCGCGCCGCCACGCGCGCGCTCGCCCTGCCGATCGGCGCCGTCGCCGAGCAGGTGCGCGGGCGCGGCGACGGGTTGGTGCGGCCGGACGGCACCGCCGTCTTCCTCGGCCACGACCTCCAGCGCGCGCCACTGGCGGTCCGGATGCAGCTGGAGAACGAGCGCAGCCTGCACCGTCAGGTCGTGATCCTCTGCGGTCGGACCTTGGACCGGCCCGCCGCCGGCACCGACAGCACCCCGGTCGTCGACGCCTCCGGCGCGGACGTCGGGGTGTGGGTGGTGCGGGTGAGCATCGGCTACGACGACGTCTTCCGGCCCCGGCAGGTCCTCGCGTCGGCCTCGTTGCTCGACCCCTCCCTGCCGAGCGCCGTCGGGGCGACCTATGTACTGTCCGAGGCGCGCGTCGCGCCCGTGTCGCAGGGTGTTCTCTCTCGGGCGCGCTGGCGCGTCTACCGGCTCCTGGACCGCTTCACCTCCCACCCGGCGGACCTGCTCGACGTACCGGACGCGACGACGATGATCGTCGGCCGCCGCATCCGCGTCCGCTGAACCACCCCGACCGGCGCCGGTGCCCCGTCCGCTGAACAGCACCGCCCGGCCCGCGGAGCCCGGTGCGGTGCGTCGCACCGCGCGAGGATCGCAGCCCGTACCCCGTCGTCCTCGCGCGAGGCTCCGACGCGGCGAGATGCCGCGCCGGGCGCCGCGGGCCAGGCGGCGGGCGGGTAGCGGCCCGCACCGAGACGTTCCCGGGGGCGACCGCCGTCGCCGGGCTCATGCGCGGGCTGTTCAAGCACAGCAGCGCCAAGCGCGACCTGCTCGGCGGCACCGCCGAGGTGCACCTCGGCTCCGCCAACGGCGCGCCGGCCGTGCTGGTCGTGGTGGTCGTGGCCGGGGGGCGGGTCGTCGGGGTCTTGCTCCCGGAAGTCACCGCCGACGGCTCGCCGCGCCCCGCAACCAGGTCACCCCCCGACAAGCTCCGCCGTGCGACCCGTCGCTGGGCTGCCTCCGAGCCCGGGGAACCGCTCTTCCACGCCTTGGTGGGACCTGCTCATGCGCCGGCGGTCGTACCTGAGGCTGGCCTGCGCGACCGTCACCCGACAGCCCGGCCGCGGCCCGGACTCCCCGGTGAGCCCCCGGCCCGGCGCAGGGGTGGCGCGACGCCGACAGCCGCCGCCACCACGTACGCGTGGCCCACCTCGGCGTCGCATGCCGCCTCACGCGCACCATTCGTCGCCCGCGATCACCTCGTCCGGCACGGCATCCGGTGGAATGAGGCACACTTCGCCTCCGGCTGGGTAGCGGCACCGCATGCACGAGGACGAAGCAGCGGGTCGGATGTCGAGACCGGGGACGCGTGCGGGCACGGCGCCACCGTCCGCCGCGTCACCGGACCGCCTCACCGTGAGTAATGACATGGAGCCATCAACGGTGGGTAAGCGTCACGAACCACCCCAAAACGATCAAAGGCGACGGCCGGGGTCACGACTCCCGTGACGGGTGGAGGAAGGCAGAGCTGATGTCCCACCACCGCCATTCCGCGAGCAGCCCGCTGCTGACGGGCTTCCCCTCCCAGCGCCCGGACCCGCACGACCGTGGCGCCGTGCGGGTCGGTGCCGTCTACGACGGCACGGAACGGGTCGCGGAGGCGCGTACCCTGGCGCGGCAGTTCCTGTCGCGCGTCCAGAGACTCGAACCGGTGTCCCTCGGTTCCCGGGAGGCGCTCCGCCTCGTCGTCAGCGAGCTGGTCACCAACGCCCGCACCCATACCTCTGGGGGCTACTCCCTCGCCCTGGAGCACATCCCCGGCACCGTGATCATCAGCGTCCGGGACACCAGCCCGGAGATCCCGGCCGCCAAGCCACGCGATCCCCGCCGCATCGGGGGCCACGGCCTCCACATCGTCACCACCCTCTGCGACTCGTTCCAGGCCAGCCGCAACCACGGAGGCAAGCGCATCACCGCCACCCTGCGCCTGTGGCTCCCCCGCTGACCGGAGGAACCGCACCGGCGAGCCCGGCGCCCCGGCTGCGCCGCGGCAGCGCCGCGAGCCGACCGCGGCACCGCGCGCCGGTCAGCGCGTGCGGCCCCGGGCCTTCAGGTGGACCGGGGGCAGCGCCGGGGCGGTGAGCGCGGCACCGTCGTAGCCCTCGACGCTGCCGAAGCGGCTGCCGGCCGCCCAGTCGGCGCGCGCGGAGGCGACCTCCTCGTGCGACCGCCCCACGAAGTTCCACCACATGACGAGCCGTTCGTCGAAGGGCAGGCCCCCGAGCAGCATCACCTTCGCGTCGGTGTCGGCGCGGACGGGCAGCTCACGGCGGCCCTGGCCCAGGTAGAGAAGCGAGCCGGGTTCCACCCGGACCTCGTCCACGGTGCAGGCACCGGACATCGCCAGCACGGCGTACTCGAACTCCTCCACCAGCGGGAGCCGGGTCTCGGCGCCCTCGGCGAGCGCGAGGTCGACGCCGGTCAGCGGGGTGTGGACGGTGCCGGGCGAGGTCGCACCGTCGAACTCCCCCAGGATCAGCGTGCCGTTCACACCGCCGCCACCCGCGAAGGTCGGGAGCTCGCGGTGGTGCTCGAAGGCGGGCCCGGTGTCCTTGTGCTCCTGCGGCAGCGCCACCCACAACTGCGCACCGTGCAGCAGCCGGGCGTGTTCCCGGGGTGATTCCTCCGAGTGGGAGATGCCCCGGCCGGAGGTCATCAGCGCCAGCTCCCGCGGCCGGATGGTGCTGAGACTGCCCAGGCTGTCGCGGTGCAGCACCTCCCCGTCGTGCAGCCAGCTGACGGTCTGGAGCCCGATGTGCGGGTGGGGCGGCACCTGCATGCCGGCCTCGCCCGCGATGTCGTCCGGGCCGTAGTGATCGACGAAGATCCACGCGCCCACCATGCGCCGGCCGAGGCTGGGCAGCAGCCGCCGCACCACGGTGGACTCACCGAGCGGGGTCAGCCGGCCCGGCAGCAGATCACGGGTGGGACCGGGGTGCCGTTCGGCGCCGCAGTCGGCGGGTGCGGGCCGTGCGTCGAGGTTGCTCATGGCACGAGCATGCCTCAAGGGCGGGCTCAGGGCACGAACGGGGCCCAGGCGCCGTCCTGGTGGACGTAGCGCGGGTTGTCCCCCACCCCGCTGGTCCGGAACGGGTCGCCGTCGCGGTCCAGCCGCACCGTGCCGCGCTCGGTACCGCTGCTCCACTCGGCCTCCAGGTACCAGGCGCAGTCGCAGTCCGCCGCCCCCGCCTCGACCCGCACGGCGAGGGGCTCGTCGTCGTCGACCTGGAACGGCAACCGCGGCGCGGGGAGCGGCTCGCCGCTCTCGCCGTCGAACCCCTCGGTCGGCCGCGCCCGGGGCGCCGGGTCGTCGAGGTCGACACGGAAGGCGGCGAGCGACAGCGCCCCGCCGCACCCCATCCCGGTGGCGTAGACCGGCCACTCCAGCGGCTCGTCACGGTCGACGACCCGGACGTGCAGCGCCTCCACCACCACCGGACCGGCGCCGTTGGTCCGCAGGGTGGCCTCCACGACGCTGGCTCCGCCGTGCACGGCGTCGTTGTCGTCCACCCAGCGCTCCGCGTCCTGCGCCACCGGCGGACCGGGCACCCCGGCCGGCTCCCGGTCGACCAGGTACTCGTGTCCGCAGTCCTGCGGCCAGACGTCCGGTCGCACCGTCCAGTCGAGCGGCACCGGGTCCGGGCGGCCCCCGGTGCCCGGAGAGTCCTCACCGTCCGCTCCGGCTTCGCCGGAGCCTGGTCGACCGGCGGCCGAGGCGTCGTCCTGTCCGGTGGGAGCCGTGGCCTGCTGCCCGCCGCCGGTGTCGGTGACGTCGCCCCGCCACGGCGCGACCACGGCGGCGGCGACCAGGCCCACGGCCAGGAGCACGGCGGCGGCCGACGGCCACCGGCGGCGCCGGAGCGGGGCGCCGGAAGCCGGGTTCTCCGGAGCGGCGGCACCGGCCCCAGGGACGACGACGCGACGGTGTGCCGGATCGTGACCCCTGGGCCGCCGGAGCGGAACTCCTGCGGC
>NZ_JAAVJB010000284.1 GCF_012034385.1 Streptomyces spiramenti | reverse complement strand
GCCGCGCCGGTCGCCGACCGGCCCGCCACCGCGTCGGAGCCGCCCCCGCCTGCCGGCGCCCGGCTCTTCGAGGCTCGGCCCGACGCCCCGCCCGACGCCGCTTCCGGCGCGCCCGACGCACCGCACGGGCACTCCGGGTGGGGGACCATCTCCTCGCGGCGCATCTCCAGCGTCGGGAGCGAGAGCTCGCTGCGCACCCCCGTCGGCGCGGAATCCGGGTCGTCGAGGTACGCCAGCGCGGTGGCCGCCGCGAGACCGGCGACGGTCACGGCCAGCGCCGCGTCGCAGGCAGGCACCCCCGGGGTGCGACCGTTGCGCCACTGGCCGACCAGTAGCGGCCAGCTGGGTTCGCCCCGGGTCCGGTGCCGCAGCAGGCACTCGGCACAGGCGGAGACCCCGGGCAGCACCAGCGGCCCCACGAAACCGGTCGCCTCCACGACCCCGGCGTAGAGATGGGGGAGCTCGCCGTCCATCGCCGAGACCGCGGGGTCCGGGTCCGGCACGTAGGCCCGTACCCCGTCCCTGGGCGCGAGGACGACCAGTCGCGCTCCCTCCGCCCGCCGTTCCTGCGGTGTCTCCACCCGCCACGGCCGGGCGGCGCGCACCACCGCGCGGGCGGCGCCGTCCCGGCGCCTGCCGGTGTAGCCGGCGGGGATACCGCCGGGGGCGGTGTCGGCCGGCTCGACCCGGCCGCCGTCCACCACCTCCACCCGTCCGACGCCTGCCTGGGCCAGGGCGACGGCGAGAGCGGCACCGACCCGCCCGGCACCGCGGACCTGTACCCGCGCGAACCGTCTGGCCTCCAGGCGGTCCAGACCGCCGCCGGGGGAGCGGGTCAGCAGCGACTGTGCCGCGAGGTCGGGGCGGAGCCGCTCGCTGATCCGTGCCGCGGCGGCCCGGTCGGCGGTGGCGTCCTCCAGCAGGCCGGCGTCGGCCAGCCCCCGGGCCACGCGGTCCGCCGCACCCGGCGGCATGCCGAGGCGCACCGCCGCCGCCCGCAGGGCGGGCAGCCCCCGGGTGCCGTCCAGCAGCCCGAGGAAGGTCTCGGTGGCGGAGTCGAGCGGACCGAGGAGGACCGAGTGCGGCGGCGTCACCCCGAACCGCGCGGTCTGCCGGTCCTGCCAGCCGCGACGCAGTGCAGGCTTGATCATCGGATGCATGGTTCGTCCCCCCGTTCCGCGGGATGCCGCCATCCCGCCCCTCCGGCACCTCGCCCGGGCGCCTGGGCAGTACCGCGACCCACGACCGGTGACCGATGGTGCTCGCTCGCTCACGAAGAGCATCATGGTGCACGGGGGCGGTGACCGCCCGGAGTTATCCACAGGGGGTGGCGTTCGTCATACCGCAGTCCGTCGCGGTGCCCGTCACTTGTGGCTGCGGCATGAGGCTCCCTGGCGCGAAACGCTCTATATCGCCGTGGATATGCCCCGGTCCGACAAATCTCACGAATAGTGCAGCCGTGGGAGGCGCGGCGGCCCGGCGCGGCTCGTGGCCACGACTTTTGTCCGTGGATGGGGGTACCTTCGAAATGTGCCCGCCGACCCCCTCCAGAGCGTTGGCCCGCCGCAGCGCACCGCCGCGACGGGGCGCCCCCGGACGGCCGCGCCCCCTGACGGCCCGGTCGAGGTCCGCCGCAGCTCACGGCGCCGGCGAACGGTCTCCGCCTACCGCGAGGGGGGCCGCACCATCGTCCTGATCCCGGCCCGGATGTCCGAGGACGAGGAGCGCCGCTGGGTCTCGGTGATGATGGAGAAACTGGCCGCCCAGGAGCAGCGCCGGTACCTCGACGACGCGGAACTCGCCGCTCGTGCCGAGCAACTCTCCGCACGCCACCTGGACGGCCGGGCGGTGCCGCGCACGGTCCGCTGGGTCACCAACCAGCAGAGCCGCTGGGGATCCTGCACCCCCGCCGCCGGCTCCATCCGACTCTCCCACCGGCTCCAGGGCATGCCGGAGTACGTCCTGGACTACGTGCTGCTGCACGAACTCGCCCACCTGCTGGTCCCCGGTCACGGCCCCGGGTTCTGGCGGCTGCTGGAGGGCTACCCCCACACCGATCGGGCGCGGGGGTTCCTCGAAGGGGTCGTGGCGGCGGAGCGCCTCCCCCACATCCCCGGCGCCGACTGACTCCCGCCCGGCCCGGCGTCCGGAGTCCGGGCACCGCCGGGACGGCGGCCACAAACGGATCTCCGCCCGTGGCCGCCGCGCCCGGTCCGGCCGCGAGGTCGGATCAGAGCAGGGCGTGCGCCCTCGCGGCCAGGCGGACCACCGAACCGTCCGCGACCCCGGCGACCTCGCCGAAGCCGAACCACCGCAGCTCCGTCGACTCCTCGCTGCGCCGGGCCACCGCCCCGCGCGGCGCGATCGCCACGTACTGCACGTCCAGGTGCACCGCACAGGGGGTGAGGTGCCGGTCGAGCGCCACCGGCTGCTCCAGCAGCCGCAGCCCCTCGATGCCCGACTCCTCGCTCGCCTCCCGCAGGGCCGCGCCGGCCAGCGAGGTGTCGGTGTCCTCGCAGTGGCCGCCGGTCTGGAGCCACATGTCGAGCTTGGCGTGCAGCGTCAGCAGCACCTGCTCACGCTCCGGATCCACGACCAGCGCGGACGCGGTGAGATGGCCCACCGCGCACTCCCGGCGCAGCGCGTCCGGGTAGGAGGCCAGGTGTGTCCGGTACTCGTGGCGCAGCCGGTGCTGCCCTTCGTCCGGGGCCTGCCAGCGCTCCAGCACCCGGGAAGCGTCCCGGTGAAGGCTCATGCGCCGCGTCCCGGGGCGTCGCCGCCGTCCTCCTCGCCGTCGCGGGGTTCCTCGCCGCGGCTGTCCCCGTCCTCGGCCCGTTCACCGTCCGTGCGGTCGGTCGAACCGGGGGCCGTACCGGCTTCGCCCGCCGCCGCCGAGCCGAGGAGCTTGTCCAGCTCGGAGAAGTCCGTCTGCTCCCGGTGGACGAACCCGTCGGGGTCGTCCAGGTCCGTGGCGGTGGGCAGGAGATCCGGGTGGGACCAGAGCGCGTCCCGGCCGTCGGTGCCCCGTGCGTCGGCCAGCGACGCCCAGAGCCGGGCCGCGTCCCGCAGCCGCCGGGGGCGCAGCTCCAGTCCGACCAGGCTGGCGAACATCTGCTCCGCCGGGCCGCCGGTCGCGCGGCGGCGGCGCAGGGTCTCCCGCAGCGCGTCCGCGGCGGGGAGATGGCCGGAGGCCGCGCCGTGCACCACCGCGTCCACCCATCCCTCGACCAGCGCGAGCGCGGTCTCCAGCCGCGCCAGCGCGGCCTTCTGCTCGGGGGTGTCCTCCGGCTGGAACAGCCCCTGCTGGAGCTTCTCCTGGAGCTCCTCGGGGCGGGAGGGGTCGATCTGGCCGACCATGTCCTCCAGCCGGGAGCTGTCCACCTTGATGCCGCGGGCGTAGCCCTCGACGGCGCCCAGCAGGTGGGACCGCAGCCACGGCACGTGCTCGAACAGCCGCTGGTGCGCCGCCTCCCGCAGCGCGAGGTACAGCCGCACCTCCTCCAGCGGGACCCCCAGCCCCTCGCCGAAGGTGTCGATGTTCGCCGGGAGCAGTGCCGCCTTGCCCGCGGGGCCCAGCGGCAGCCCGACGTCGGTCGCGCCGAGGACCTCCCCGGCGAGGGTGCCGACGGCCTGCCCGATCTGGGTGCCGAACATCGCGCCGCCCATGGAGCGCATCATGCCGAGCAGGGGGCCGGCCATGGCCTGCATCTCCGACGGCAGCACCTCGCCCATGGCGTTGCCGACGCGCTCCGCCACGGGGTCGACCAGCTTCTTCCAGACGGGGAGGGTCGCCTCGACCCACTCGGCCCGGCTCCAGGCGACCGCCGAGGTCGCGCCGGAGGGCAGGGTCGTGACGCCGTCCAACCAGAGGTCGGCGAGGCGGATCGCCTCGGCGACCTTGGCGTGGTCCTGGCCGCCGACGCTGTGGTCGGCCTTCCCGCCGGAGTCGCCGCGCGCGACGGTCTGCCGCGCGATGTCGCGGGCGAGGTCCCAGTTCACCGGCCCGCCGTCGTAGGAGAGCATCTGACCCAGCTGCTGGAAGGCGGCACCGAGATCCGCGGGGCTGCCCGCGGATCCGCCGGGGCCTCCGAGGCCCAACGACCCGAACATGGCCTCCAGCGGGTTCTGCGGCTGGCCGCCGCCACCGGGGCCGCCGCCGTCGCCCTGGCCCTCACGCTTCTTCTTGCCGGACTCGTCGTCGCCGGGCTCCTCGGGGAGGCCGAATCCGAAAGGGGTCTCACTCACGAAGAAATCCTCGGCTCTGTGTGTACGGACGGACGGTCGCGGACAGCGCCGCCGGGGCCGGTCGCGAGCCGCGTCCGGGCCCTGTGCACCGGAGTGGCCCCGGGGGATCACCGGAGCGCAAACCGGGGCTTGTCCCTCCAGCCTAGACACCTCTCAGGCAGGATGGGGGCTACGCCTGTCGTATCAGAGACAACCACTGGAGAGATCCTGTGAGTTCCCCGGAGCCCATCGTTCGCGCAGCGCGAAACGACGCCGCGGCCCCGCTGACCATCGCCGTGACCGGAGCAGCCGACGGTGTCGGCGCCCTGTTCACCGAGCGGATCGCGGCGGTTCCCGGCGTGCGTCGGGTGCTCGCACTGGACGAGCGCCCCGGCGACACCGAGGACGTCGAATGGCACACCCTCGACGTCCGGGACCCCGCGATCGCGGACCGGCTGCGGGGCGACGGCGAATCGCCCCCGGTCGACGTCGTCGTGCACCTCGCCCTCGACCTCGGCCTCGACTCGGACCCCGCCGCCCGCAGCGCCTACAACGTGAGAGGCACCCAGACCGTGCTCACCGCGGCGGCTGCCGCCGGCGTGAGACGCGTAGTGCTCTGCACCTCGGCGATGGTCTACGGCGCCCTCGCCGACAACGACGTGCCGCTCTCGGAGGACGCGGAGCTCCGGGCGACCGCCGACGCCGGGGGAGTGGACGACCTCCTGGAGATCGAACGGCTCGCGGAGCGGGCGCCGCACGCCCACCCCGGGCTGACCGTCACCGTGCTGCGGCCGGCGGTCCTCGTCGGCGGCGGCGCGGACACCACCCTCACCCGCTACTTCGAGTCGCCGCGGCTGCTCGTCGTCGCCGGCTCGCAGCCGCGATGGCAGTTCTGCCACGTCGACGACCTCGTCTCCGCGCTGGAGTACGCCGCCCTGGGGCTCGTCGAGGGGCCCGTCTCGGTGGGGTGCGACGGCTGGCTGGAGCAGGACGAGGTCGAGGAGCTCTCCGACATCCGCCGGATGGAGCTGCCCTCGGCCGTCGCGCTGGGCGCCGCCTCCCGGCTGCACCGGCTCGGTCTGACCCCGTCCCCCGCGGGCGACCTCGCGTACACGATGCACCCCTGGGTGGTGAGCGGCAGCCGACTGCACGCCGCCGGCTGGCGTCCGCGGTGGAGCAACGAGGACGTGCTCGCCGCGCTGCTGGACGAGGTCGCGGGGCGGCACACCGTCGCCGGTCGCCGGCTGGGCGCCAAGGACGCCGCCACCACGCTCGGCGCCGCGGGCGCCACCGTCGCGCTGGTCGGCACCGCGGCGCTCGTC
>NZ_JAAVJB010000283.1 GCF_012034385.1 Streptomyces spiramenti | reverse complement strand
CTTTCGTCGCCGGGCGCGCGCCCGGTCCTCAGGCCAGCGCGGCGGTCAGCTCGCTGCCGCGCGGCGGGTTGGCGCCGGCGCGGGCGACCGTGATGGCCGCCGAGGTCGCGGCGGTGCGGAGCACGGCGTCCACCGCGTCGCCGGGCAGCGCGGCGAGCCGGGCCCGACCTCCCTCGCCGAGCACTCCCAGACCGGACAGGGCGTGCAGGGTGCCCGACATGAAGGCGTCACCCGCGCCCACGGTGTCGGCGACGGCGACCGGCAGCGAGGGCACCTCGCGGCGACCGGCGGCCGTGGCGGCAAGCGCCCCGTGCGGCCCCCGGGTCACCAGCACCAGAGGGCAGCCGAGTTCGACCCAGGACTCGGCGACCTCTTCCGGCGCGCGCCCGGGGTAGAGCCATTCCAGGTCCTCGTCACTGGCCTTGGTGATGTCGCTGAGCGCCACGAATCGCTCGACCCCCGCGACGGCGACCGCGTGGTCGCCCATCAGGGCGGGTCGGATGTTGGGGTCGTAGCTGACCGTCGTACGGCCCGAGGCGGCTCGAAGGGCGTCCAGCACCGTACCGGCTCCCGGCTGGCGCACCGCCGCGATGGAGCCGGTGTGCAGATGCCGCCCCGGCTCGACCACGGGCGGGGAGCCCAGCCCCCATTCGATGTCGAACCGGTAGTCGGCGCGCCCCTCGGCGTCCAGTGTCGCGATCGCGGAGGGGGTGCGCACCGCGGTGGCCGCCTCCACGGTGACGCCGCCGGTGTTCAGGTGACCGGTGATCAGTCGTCCGTGCTCGTCGTCGGCGAGCTCCGTGACCAGTGTGGTGTCGTGACCGAGCAGCGCCAGCCCGTACGCGACGTTGGCCGGGCTGCCCCCGGCGTGGACCCGATCCGGCTCGCCGGACCGCCGGACGATATCGGCGACGCACTCACCGACGACGAGGAAGGCCGAGGTCACGGCCATCACCCCCCTGTTCTCGCTGTGGACGGTCGGCAGTATGCCAGTCGGCCCGCGCCCGCCCGCGCCCGCCGGGGCGTCCCCGGGGCACGGCGGGGTCCGGGCTGCCCGCATGGGGCCCCGCGGCGGTCGCCCACGGGCAGCGACTGCGTCACCGACCGCGCGGGTGGGTCGCGCCGAGCGCCCCGTGAGGCAACGCCCGCCGTACGGGTCCGCTCCGCACGGCCGTACCCGTACGGGCACGTCACCGCCGCCCTCGGCCCGGTTCGACCGTGACGGCGCCCGAGTCACTTCCGCTGCGGCGACCCGCCGGACGCTCGTCCGCCGCGAAGCCGCCGTCGGGGCGCGGAAGGGGGCAGCCGACCGGCCGCACACCACCCCCTGCACGCTCCGTCGCGCTCGCACCGGGGCGCGGCCGAGCACGCGCGCCCACGGCAGGTAGCCCGTCCGGGCGGTCGCCGGTGACCACGCGCCGGGCGGCGCGTTGTGCCGGGCGCACACCCGACCGCGGCCAGCCGGGCCGCGCTGACGACAGGGGACCCGCGCATGACCTTCCGCCGCCGCAGCATCCGCCGCGCGCTGGGCACGGCCGCAGTGCTCTCGGCGCTGCTGTCGCCCACCGCCGCAGCCTCGCAGCCCTCCCCTGCCCCCGGCGCACAGGCGACGAGCGCCCCCGCGCCCCGCTCGGTGCAGGAACCGGCGTGGGAGGGCGAGGGGCTCACCCTCGACGCGGAGGAGAACGCCGCGGTGGACGAGTACCTGGAGCAGGCCGCAGAGGCGGAGCGACGGATCAGCCCGCAGCTGGTGCGCGTGGCGGAGCTGACCGCGGCGGAACTCGTCGGCTTCGACAACCGGCTCAAGACCGAGGACTCCCTCAAGCGCAAGGTCGCGACCTGGCTCGACGAGTCGCCGGAGAAGTCCGTGGACGCCGTCCTCGGCGAGATCAACGACTCGGTGCGCTACACACTCCAGTGGGAGGACGAGGACTACACCGAGGGGGTCGCCGACGCCGCCGACCTGCTGAGCGCCTGGCGAAACGCACCGGTCCGCTGGTCCAACACCTGGGGCGCCACCGGCCGCTACCAGGCGATCAACTCCACCTGGCGGGAGGCGGCCACCGCCCACCCCTACGAGGTGCAGTTCCACACGCCGGCCAGCCGGGCCGCGGCGACCCTGACCCACCCGCTGTACGAGGAGGAGCGGCTCCCCTCCACCTCCCCCGAGCGCGCCGCGGAACTGCGCGAGCAGCAGGCGCTCATCTTCGGAGCCGTGCCGGTGCCCGAAGGCGCGGAGCGGCTGGTCTCCCCCGGCGTCTCCTCCCCGGCGACCCGGCCCGTCCCGGTGCCCGTCGGCTGACCGGTCGGGCGGTGCCACGTGCGTGTGGCCGCGACGGTCGTCGCCGTCGCGGCCACACGCACGCAGTACCCGGGTCAGCGGTCAGGCGTCCCCGCCCTCCGACGCGAGGCGCCGGGGCGCGTCCACCGGCTCCCCGCTCAGGGCCGCCGCGAGCCGCAGTTGGGCGGTCGCCTCCGCCTGGCGGCCGAGCCTCTCCAGGGTGCGGCCCAGCATCAGCCGGGCGTAGGACTCGTCCGGATACCGGTCGACGATGTGCCGCAGCTCCTCCTCCGCCCGGTTGAGCTGCGCGGAGTGAAACAGCGCCCGGGCCAGCAGGAGCCTGAGGTCCAGCCGGCCCGGCTCCACGTCCACGAGTTCGCGGGTGAGCCGGGCGGCCTCGCCGTAGTCGCGCGCATCGAAGAAGAGCTGCGCGCGGTGGTAGCGGTCGATGAGGTTTCCGTCGGTGTTCATGGGCCTCCTCCCGTGCGTGGGCTGCAACGCGCCGGGGCCCGGCGGTATTCCGCGGGGCGCACCGGGCCGGGCGCCGGGGTCTCCGCCCCTGTTCGCGGCGGTGACCGGCGCGTACGCTCCCCCGCATGTTCACGACGCGGCCCACGCTCCAGGGCACCTTCGGCATGGTCTCCAGCACCCACTGGCTCGCCTCCCAGACCGCGATGGCGGTGCTGGAGGACGGCGGCAACGCGTTCGACGCGGCCGTCGCGGCGGGCTTCGTCCTCCAGGTGGTCGAACCCCACCTCAACGGACCCGCCGGGGAGGTGCCGGCGATCGTGGCCCCGGCCGGCGGCCCGGTGCGGGTGCTGTGCGGCCAGGGACCGGCTCCCGCAGCGGCGACCGCCGAGCACTACACCTCGCTGGGCCTGGACGTGGTGCCCGGCACCGGGCCGCTGGCCGCCGTCGTGCCGGGTGCGTTCGACGCCTGGATGCTGATGCTGCGCGATCTCGGGACCCGCTCCCCGGCCCAGGTGCTGCGGTACGCGATCGGGTACGCGGAGCACGGCCACCCCGCACTCGACCGGGTCGGCGTCGCGATCGGGCGGGTGCGGGAGCTCTTCGAGAACGAGTGGACCTCCTCGGCGGAGGTGTACCTCCCCGGCGGCAGTGCACCGGCCGCCGGGGAGCTGCTGCGCAACCGCGACCTGGCGGCCACCTGGCGACGTCTCGTCGCCGAGTCCGAGGCCGCCGGCCCCGACCGTGAGGCCCGGATCGAGGCGGCGCGCCGCGTCTGGCGGGAGGGTTTCGTCGCGGAGGCGATCGACGCGCACGCCGCCCGGCCCGCGATGGACTCCTCCGGCGAGCGCCACGCGTCCACGCTGACCGGTGGCGACCTCGCGGGATGGTCCGCGTCCTTCGAGGAGCCGGTGCGGTACGACTGGCGGGGCTGGACCGTCTGCAAGCCCGGCCCGTGGTCCCAGGGGCCGGTCCTGCTCCAGCAACTCGCGCTGCTGGACCCGGGCGTGGACGCGGCGGACCTCGGCACGCCCGACTACGTGCACACGCTGGTGGAGGGCGGGAAGCTGGCCATGGCCGACCGGGAGGCCTGGTACGGGGACGCCGCGGAGGTACCGCTGGCAGACCTGCTCTCCCCCGGCTACAACGCCGAACGCCGAACGCTGATAGGCACGGACGCCTCGCACGAGCTGCGGCCCGGCTCCCCGGGGGGTCGGTCGCCCGTCATCGGTCGGCAGGCGGCGGGTGCCGCCGGGGAGCTGCCCGGCCGGACGCCCCCGGACCCGGTCGCGGGCGCCGGTGAGCCGACGGTCGGCCGGGACGGTGAGGTCCGCGGCGACACCTGCCACGTGGACGTCGTGGACCGCTGGGGCAACATGGTCAGCGCGACGCCCAGCGGCGGCTGGCTCCAGTCCAGCCCGGTCGTGCCCGGGCTCGGGTTCCCGCTCGGGACCCGGTTGCAGATGACCTGGCTGGAGCCGGGTCTCCCGTCCTCGCTGACACCCGGCCGCCGTCCGCGCACCACGCTCTCGCCGTCGCTGGCGCTCCGTGACGGGGAGCCGGTCATGGCGTTCGGCACCCCCGGCGGTGACCAGCAGGACCAGTGGCAGACGCACTTCTTCCTCTCCGTGGCGATGCGCGAGCGGGTCCGGGGCGGCCTGGACCTCCAGGGCGCGATGGACGAACCCAACTGGCACCAGGACAGCTTCCCCAGTTCCTTCTATCCGCGCCGCATGGACCCGGGGTCCGTCACGGTCGAGGAGCGGGCCGGCGTCGAGACGGTCGCGGCGCTGCGCGCGCGGGGGCACCGGGTGACGGTCGCCGGGGCGTGGACCGAGGGGCGGCTGTGCGCCGTGGCGCGCGACCCGGAGACGGGCGTGGTCTCGGCGGCGGCCAACCCGCGGGGCATGCAGGGGTACGCCGTGGGTCGCTGACCCTCCGGCGGCGGCGGGTTTTCCGCCATCCGTCCGTGCCCCGCGGCGCGCTCCGCCGCGTGCCGCACGCGGCCCGGCCCGGGGCTCGGTGTGCGTCGCCGGGCGGGCCGCGCCGCGACGGTGACGGACCCCGGACGGCACGGGGCGGGCGGGACCTGCGACAGTCCGGGAGCGCGCGCGAGTACGTTCGACGAGCGCCGGAGACGGTTGCCCGCTTGTCCACGCTCCGGAGCGCGTCGGGGAGCGCGCGAGGGTTTCACGCGCTCGGGGCAGTCGGTGGCCGGATCGCCACCGGCACACGCCGCGAAAACTGTCCGTAGCCGGGTGGAAACACGGCTGTTCCACAGCTCGGCTTCAGTACCTGGATGGAGATATCCGCACCGGGACGGGAGCTCGCGGCGTTCACCGTCGAGCTGCGCGCACTGACGGCGGAGCTGGACCCCGGCGCCGGTTGGTTCGCCGCGTTCGCCCGCCGCGCCCCCGCCGAGTTGGAGACCTGGCTGGCCGGGCTCGACCTGCCGCCGTGGGACGTGGTCGCCGATCTCGTGCAGGACCTCGCCACCGGCCCCGGAGGACGCGCGGCACGGGAGCGCGAGGGGCGACTCCGAGCGAGCTACGCCGCCGCGGCGGCGGCCCAGGACGCGCGTCCCGCGGCACGGGACGACCTGCTTCGGCGGGTCGGCCTCGCCGAGCACGCCGCACGCGAGGCGGTCGAGCGGGGCCACCGGCTCGCCGTCGCCGAGCACTCCGCCCGCTCCGCGGGCCACGGCCCGGAGGCCGACCGGCTGGCGCGAAGGTCCATGACGCGTGCACCGTGCCGCCCTGCGCCAGCGCCACGAGGGTGCAGAACCCCGGCTCCCCGCGAACGAACTGGCGAGTGCCGTCCACCGGGTCCACGATCC
>NZ_JAAVJB010000282.1 GCF_012034385.1 Streptomyces spiramenti | reverse complement strand
CCCCGCGGGCGGGCCGCCGGCGGCGGCGCCCGGCGTCACGGCGTGCCTGGTCCGCTCGCGGCGGGCCGTGAGCTCCCGCCGGATCGCGATCCGGGCGGCCGGGGTGACGGCGGACTCCAACCACTCACCGGAGGGTTCCGAGGAGCCCTCCGGTGCGAGGAGCAACCGCACGGTGTCGCCGTCGCGCAGGGTGGTCCGGAGCGTCACGAGCCGGCCGTTGAGCCGCGCACCGACGCAGCGGTGGGCCGCCTCGCCGTGCCGGGCGTACGCGGCGTCGACACAGCTGGCCCCGGAGGGCAGCTGGAGCGTCCCGGTCCCGGGCTGCTCGGCGAAGACGGTGATCTCGCGGTTGCGGCGCAGGTCGTCGCGGAGCTCCGCCCAGAAGGTGTCGGGATCCGGCGCCTGGGCCTGCCACTCCAGCAGCCGGGACAGCCACCCCGGCCTGGTGGGGTCGGCGCGCTCGGCGTCGTCGCCGGCGGGCCCGTTCTGTTCGGCCGGTCGGTGCGGGTCCCCGAGGGCGATCACACCGGCCTCGGCGACCCGGTGCATCCGCCGCGACCGGACCAGGACCTCGGCGACGCGGCCCTCCCGGTCGGTCACCGCCGTGTGGAGCGACTGGTACAGGTTGAACTTCGGGGCGGCGACGAAGTCCTTGAACTCCGAGACCACCGGGGTGAAGCAGGTGTGGAGTTCGCCGAGTGCCGCGTAGCAGTCGGCGTCTTCCTCGACGACGATCAGCAGCCGCCCGAAGTCGCAGGGGCCCAGACCGCCACGGCGCACCGAGGCACGGTGCACCGACAGCAGGTGGCGGGGCCTGACCTGCACCGTCGCCTCGATACCGGCCTCCCGGAGGGTGTCCGACACGGCGGCTGCGATCGGCGCCAGCGGATCGGGCATGCGGCCGTGCTCCCGGACCAGGCGGGTGGCACGGGCGTGTTCCTCGGGGTGGAGGATGGCGAAGACGAGGTCCTCCAGTTCGGTCTTCACCGCCTGGACGCCCAGCCGCTCCGCCAGCATGATCAGCACCTCGCGGGTGACGAGCGCGATCCGGGCCTGCTTCTCCGGCCGCATGACGCCGAGCGTCCGCATGTTGTGGACCCGGTCGGCCAGCTTGATCGACAGGACGCGGACGTCGCTCCCCGCCGCCACCAGCATCTTGCGGAACGTCTCGGACTCCGCGGCGGCGCCGTACTCGACCTTCTCCAGCTTGGTCACGCCGTCGACGAGGTAGCCGACCTCCGCACCGAAGTCGCGACGGACCTGTTCCAGCGTCACGTCGGTGTCCTCGACCGTGTCGTGCAGCAGCGAGGCCACCAGGGTCGTCGTCTCCGCACCCAGCTGGGCGAGGATCAGGGTGACGGCCACGGGATGGGTGATGTACGGGTCGCCGCTCTTGCGCATCTGACCGCGGTGGGCGCGCTCCGCGACGGCGTAGGCGCGGCGCAGGGCGTCCAGCGGGGCACCCGGGTGGTGGCGGCGGTGGGCGCGTGCCAGGTGCTCGATGGCGTCGGGCAGGCCGTCCCGCGACGGACCGAACATGGCGGCGCGGCCCAGTCGGCGGAGTCTGCCGCCGTCCCTTCGGTGCACCCGCTCACGTACGTGGCTGCTGCCGGCTGTCTCTGCGCTCACTGGGCACCTCCGCGGCCTGGTCGTGGACCGGCTCAGGGCTGGTGGACCGCGGTGGGACGGTGCGTGGCGCTTCGGGGCGCCGCACGGACCTCCCGCCGACTCCCGCAGTGGCGCCGGTGCTTGATGCTACCGAGCCCAGCACGGAGCGCCGCACCCGGGCGTGGCTGACGGGTGGGGATCACCCCTTCGGGCGACGGGAGTTCGGACGCCGATCGGGATTGGACGCTTACTGGGGAGGGGAGTTGGTCGTGCCGGGGCGCGCCGCTGCACGACCGGTGCGAGCCGACCGGTGCGAGCCGGCGGGCGCCGGTACCGAGCGGCGCTGGCGGTTCGCCGCTCGCGCCGGCCGGCGCCTACCGGCCCAGCTCGGCCGGGTCGAGCCAGGCGCGGTCGATGACCCCTTCGGCGACGATCACGGCCGGTCCGGTCATCTCCACCATGCCGTCGGCACGTTCGGTGATGAGCAGCCGCCCGCCGGGCACGTCCACGGTGTAGGTGACCGCACGGCCGTCGGCCACGGGGTCGTGACCGTCGCGACGGGCCGCGGCCACCATGACGGCGCACGCGCCGGTACCACAGGAGCGCGTCTCGCCGGAGCCGCGCTCGTGGACCCGGAGTGCGACGTGGGCCGGGCCGCGGTCGACCACGAACTCGACGTTGGTGCCGTGCGGATAGGCCGCGGCCGGAGCCACGCCGGGGGCGTCCAGCAGGGCCCCGGCATGGCCGAGGTCCTCGACGAAGGCGACCGCGTGCGGGTTGCCCATGTCGACGTGGAGCGCCGGCCAGGTGCGCTCTCCGACGGTGACCGCGGCCGTCGCGCCGGGCCCCGAGGGCAGTTCCGCACGCCCCATCCCGACGGTGACGCCGTCGTCGGCCGAGAGACGCGCCGTCCTCACCCCCGCGCGGGTCCCGACCGCGATCTCGGTGTCGTCGGTCAGCCCCGCGTGCCACAGGTAGCGGGCGAAGACCCGCACGCCGTTGCCGCACATCTCGGCGACGCTGCCGTCGGCGTTCCGGTAGTCCATGAACCAGGTCGCCCGGTCGGCGAGCGCCCGCCCTTCCGACAGCGCGTCGCAGCGCACCACCCGGAGCAGCCCGTCGCCACCGACCCCGGCGCGGCGGTCGCAGAGCCGGGCGACCACCGCGGGTGACAGCGACAGGTCGCCCAGGGGGTCGGGAAGGATGACGAAGTCGTTCTCGGTGCCGTGTCCCTTGAGGAAGGGCAGTCCTACCAGTGCGGTGCTCACCTGCACGATCGTACGACCTGCGGGGGCCCGGGCCCGCCTCGGGCACTCACGGCGCGTGCCGTGGTGGGCGCAGCCGCGGGGGCGGCAGGAGGTGAGCGGGTGACGCGGGGCGGGCGGAGCGGTCAGCGCAGACCGGCGACGCGCCAGACGGCGAAGAGGCCGACGAGGGCCAGGCCGACGGCGTAGAGCGCCAGCATCCGCCAGTTGGGCCGAGCACCGGAGTCCCGCGGCGGCAGCCCCGGCCAGCTGTAACCGACGCGGTGGGCGGCGAGGACTCCCCAGCCGGCCGCGCTGGACCCGATCAACAACCCCAGCATGGCGACGACCGCGCCGCTGTCGCTGAAGGCGAAGGCGAGGGGGAACGCGAACATGAGGGAACCCAGCAGGCTGAGCGCCACGATCGGCGCCATCTGGAGGATGCGCAGCCGCCGCTGGGGGCGCAGCTCCTCGTACAGCTCCGCCTGCTCGTCCTCGCCCGGCGGCCGGGTGGACCCGGGGTCGGAGGGGTGCACGGTATCGGGCAGCGGCAGGGGTTCGAGTGCGCCGGTGCGCAGCGGCTGCGCCCGGCTGCCGTCGTCCCTGTCCCGAGGGCCGGCCTCCATCGCCACGCGCCCTCCCAACGTACGGTCTCACGGCTGTAGCACGTTCGATGATGGCACGCCACAGCTCTCCCACAGGGCCCCTGGAGCGTCCCGATGCCATCACGTGACCATGATGTGACCGTCCGTTCGAGTGGCGAGACGGACCGCGCGCGGCGCGCTCCTCGCGCCCCCACCACGCGCCCCACCTCGCGCGGGCCCGGCGCGGGGCCCGGGTTCCGGGGCCGTGCCGGCCCGGGCGCCGTGTCAGCGGCCGAACTCGCGCTCCACCAGTTCCCAGGCGAGGCCGGGGAGCTGCGCGCGATCGGCGGCTGCCCCGCTGAGCCAGTGGACACGGCCGTCCCGACGGAACCAGGTGTCCTGCCGGCGGGCGAACCGGCGGGTGGTGCGGACGGTCTCCTCCCGGGCCGTCGCCTCGTCGTGCTCGCCGGCGAACGAGGCGAGCAGCTGCTGGTAGCCGAGCGCCCGCGAGGCGGTGCGCCCCTCGCGGAGCCCGGCCTGTTCGAGTCGCCGGACCTCGTCGGGGAACCCCGCCTCCCACATGCGGTCGACGCGGGTCGTGATCCGTGCGTCCAGTTCGGGGCGCGCCACGTCCACCCCGATCTGCAGCGTGCGGTAGACGCTCTGGTCCTCGTCCGGGCCCGGCAGCTGGGCGGTGAACGGTGCCCCGGTGATGGCGATGACCTCCAGCGCCCGGACGATGCGGCGCCCGTTGCTGGGGAGGATCGCGGCGGCGGCGGCCGGGTCGGCGTCTGCGAGCCGTTGGTGCAGGTGACCGCTGCCCCGTGCGGCGAGCTCCGCCTCCAGGGCGGCACGCACCTCGGGGTCGGTGCCGGGGAACTCCAGTCGGTCGACCGCCGCCCGGACGTAGAGCCCGGAGCCGCCGACGAGGACCGGTACCCGGCCCTCGGCGAGCAGGAGTTCGATGCGGTCCCGCGCCAACCGCTGGTACTCGGCGACGCTCGCGGTCTCCCGGACGTCCCAGACGTCGAGCAGGTGGTGCGGCACGCCGCCGCGTTCGCTCTCCGGCAGCTTCGCGGTACCGATGTCCATCCCTCGGTAGAGCTGCATGGAGTCGGTGTTGATCACCTCGCCCCCGAGACGGCGGGCGAGTTCGACACCCAGGTCGGACTTGCCTGCGGCGGTGGGGCCGACGACCGCCACGACCTGGACCTGCGGGGATCGGGGTGTGCTGCTCATCGCGTCAGTCTCCCAGACCACGCGGCACCGGCGGGCGGCGCGGCTGCCCGGGGGACGCGCTCCGCGTGGCGCCGCGGCCCGGCCGCGGCCCCGGCGGTCAGCCCCAGGTGGCGACCAGGTAGCCGACACCATAGGGGGCCTCGTGGTGCAGCAGACGGCCGGCGAGCGGCGCCGGGGCGGTTCCGGACGGCTGAGCCGTCCGCCGTGCTGCGCCGGCGAGCACCTGCCACGGGGCCGCGCCGTCCGCGCCCACGGCGGACGCCAGTTCGCGATCGACAGCGGCGAGAGCGCGGTGGTCGGCAGCGGCGAGCGCACGGGCGACGGACTCGTCGAAGGGCTCTCCCCGCTCGTCGAGGTAGCCGGGCGCCTTGAGGGTGCGGCAGTTCGAGCCGCCACCGGCGAGGAGCAGCGCGGTCCGGGTCGGGCCGGCGGCGAGTTCCTCTCCCAGTGCCAGGCAGCGCTCGGCGGGCAGGTCGTCCGGCACCCCCAGGGCGGTCACGGGCGTGGCGCTCCAGCGGGCGTCGGCGAGGAGCCAGGCGGCGACCGCCAGCGGGGTGGGCAGCGTGCCCGCCGCACCGTCGTCACCCCCGGGCAACCGGACCGTCAGCGGGACCCCGAACCCGCGGAAGGATCCGGGGGTGCCCTGCGGGTAGCGGGTGACGTCGGCGGTGCCGCCGCCGACCACGACCAGCCGGTCGGGGCGCGCCTCGGCCACGGCGTCCAGCGCGCGGCGGCAGTGCCCGCGCAGCGCCTCCAGTTCGGCGGCGGCGCCCGCGGCCACGTCGGGGACGAGCAGCGGTGGGGCGGGGCAGACAGCGGCGGCTACGAGCATGCCCGGCACCTTACCGGCGCGCGCCGACGGCCCGGCCCCGGCCGGTGCGGACGGCCGCCCGGGGCACGTTCCCGCCCGGGCGC
>NZ_JAAVJB010000281.1 GCF_012034385.1 Streptomyces spiramenti | reverse complement strand
GGTGCGGCCCCGGTCGTGTGCGGGGCCGGCGCACCGGCGCCGCACACGGGTCGCACCCGGGTCGCGGCAGCTCAGAAGATGTCCGGCGTCCACGCACGGCGCGGGGTGGACAGCAGCAGGTCCGCCCGCCGCGCCGCGCCCGGCGTCCCCTCGGCGAGGCGGCCGAGCGCCAGCAGTCGGCTCGCGGGACGGTCACCGAGGTAGAGGGTGCCCAGCGCGGCGGCGTCCAGCGTCAGGTCGGCCTCGCGGGCGGTGGGTCCGCACTCCGCGCCGTCGGGCCCGGCGGTGAGCAGGAAGCGGCCGGCGGCGAAGCCGAGCGGGTCGGCGACCTCCAGGACCAGCTCGCCCTCGACGGCGTAGCCGCGGGAGCGCAGCATCGCGGGGACGTCGAGCGGCCTGATCCACAGGAAGTCGTTGACGGCGGTCACCCGGGCGGCGCGGGGGTGGGGCAGCAGCTCCGGCAGGAGGGTGTCGGGTGCCAGCCGGTCGGCCTTCACCCGCCGCACCCAGTCCACCGAGAGCAGCGAACGCCACAGCGCCCGCTCGGCGGTGGTGGTGGCGGCCACGAACCAGTGGACGGTCGCCGTGCCGTCGGGCACGCCGCGGTCCCACCGCTGGTCGGTGGTGAACGCCGCCATGCCCTGCAACGTCCCCTCAGGGTCGCGGTGCACGACGTAGAAGGGCTCCTGCCACGCCGGGTTACTGGCGATCTTGCCGGTCACCACCCCCCACCAGTGCGCCGGGCGGTCCACCGCCCCGGGCTGGAGCAGGCGGAACCGCTCGAACAGCTCCGGCCCCGCCGAGCGCACCAACGAGCCGTCCACGAAGAACTCCACCGTGCCGTCCGCTTCCGGCAGCGTCCAGTTCGACGGCAGCGCGGCCTCCGCGCCCTCCACGGTGTAGGAGGCCGACGCGTTCGCCGGGCCGTAACCGAAACGGCCGTAGATGCCGTCTTCGGCCGCGATGAGGGTGGAGAGCATCTCGCCGCCGTCCTTGGCCTCGGCGAGGTCCGCCGTCATCATCCGCGTCAGCAGCCCTCGGCGGCGGTGCCCGGGGTGCACCGACACGCCGGTCACCGCGTGCGCGGGCACGTCGGTGCCGCCGGGGACGGTCAGCCGCTGGTCGAAGCTGCGGTAGGTCGCCACGTACCGGCCCTCCGCGAACGCGCCCCGCAGGCGACCGGGGTCGGGACGCGCCAGGCGGTCGGCGACCTCGGCGTCCGACATGCGGGGCGCGAGGAGAAACCCACGGGCGACGCCGTGCAGCCATTCCTCGGCGTCGAAGTCGGCGTCGGTCGATGTGCGGATCGTCAGGTCCATGCCGCGACCCTAGGCAGCCCCCACGGGCGCTGCCACACAATTCAACGGCCGCCTGCCCGCCTGCCCGCGTGCACCCGCGCTGCGCCGGCGGCGGCCACGGCGGCGGGTGTCGGCAGTGGCCCGGCGCGGCCACCTCGTGCGGCTCGGCGCCCGGGAGTCCGGCGGCGACGATCTCCGCGGTGGCGAACGGCACGTCCATGTCGGTGGGGGAGCGCCACGAGCCGACGCCTTGGGGCACCGCTCCGGGGGCGAAGCCCCCGATCGGGCTGCTGGAGGGGAGCCCCGGCCGAGACCGCCGGCACCCCGAAGCGGCCGACGCCGAGCGAGTCGAGCAGCGGGGTGACCAGCCGCGGCCAGTCGCCGATCGACGTCATGGCCACCGGGGGCGAACACGGCCGTACCCCGGCCGGGCGACGGCCGTCAGCTCCACTTCGGCGCGCCGGGCGACGCGTGGCCATTCCCCGGGCACTCCGGCCGATCCCAGCAGACCGTGGTGCAGCAGCACGGGCAGGCCGCCCGGGGCGCCGTGGCGTTCCTGCCCCGGCGAGCCGCCATCGCGTCGGAACACCGACAGGGTGACTTCTCTCCGCTGCCGGACGGCCGACACCCCGCTCCACGAGTGAGCCAGCTCTGACGTGCGGAGCGGGGTGGGAGCGTTCGTCGGTGCGTCAGAGCGCGGCGCGGACCTCGCCCACCGGCGCGTCACCGCCCAGCAGCGGCGCCTCCCCGATCCTCGTCACCTCGGGGCCGTCCACGCCGAGCCGTCGCAGCAGCGCCGCAAGCACCGGGCCGCGGGCACGTCCGGCGCCGTCCTCGATCTTGAAGGCCAGGGCCCGGCCGTCGGCCAACGCCACCGCCTGCACACCCTCCGCGCCGGCCTTCGCGAGCGCTCCCGGCACGCCCCGCATCAGCCAGGTGTCGGTGAATCGGGTGCCTGCCACGAACTCGGGGTGGGCCCGCATCGCGTCCGCGATCCGCCGCTCCACGCTGCCCTCCTCGGCGAGCACGTAGGACCGGAACGCGCGGGCCAGCCCGGTGAGCGAGAACGCGAGCAGCGGTGCGCCGCAACCGTCCGTGCCGGTGTGCGCCACCGGTTCGCCCGTCGCCCGGACGACCTCCTCGCGGATCCGCTCCTGGAGCGGGTGAGCAGGGTCGAGGTAGCTGGCGAGCGGCCAGCCGTTGCGGACGCAGGCCGCGAGCATCGCGGTGTGCTTGCCGGAGCAGTTCATCGCGATCCGGGTCCGGCCGCGCCCCGCCGCCAGCTGCTCCTCCATCGACGGGCGGTCCACCGGCAGGTCAGGCGGGCACAGCAGGTCGTCCTCGCCGAGGCCGTGCTCGGCGAGCATGGTGGCCACCAGCTCCTGGTGGAACGGCTCGCCGGCGTGGCTCGCGGCGGCCAGCGCCAGCCGCTCGCCGGAGAGCTCCAGCCCGGAACGCAGCGCCGCCGCGGCCTGCATCGGCTTGTTGCTGGACCGCGGGTAGCACGGCGAGGTGGCGTCGCCCAGGGAGAAGTCCACCGACCCGTCGGCGGCGAGGACCACCACCGAGCCGTGGTGGCGGCCCTCCACGAAGCCGGAACGGACGACCTCGGCGAGGACGGGAGCTGTCTGGGGCGTCATGGCGGCCTTCCCTACGGGTGGTCGGGTGCGTGCGTGCGGACGCCGCCGGGGCGGGGTGCGCCGCGCGGCGCAGGTGGCGGCCGTGACCGAGTCGGCGCGCGGTGACGCACCGACCGCGCTCGAACGGCCGCTCGGACAGTACCCGCTGCTCCGGGCCCCTGGCCACGCCGCGGAGGTCGCCGCCGGCGGCCGACCACCCCTCAGCCCAGCAGGTCCTCCACCTGCGCCTCGCCCTCCCGGTAGCGCCGGGTGACCTCCGCGCCGCAGGCGTCCGCGGTGCGCTGGAGCGCCTGCCGCCGTCCGGAGACCTCCGCCTCGTACCGCGCCAACCTCGCCAGGGCGTCCATGAGTTCCGCGTCCGTCCGGGAGGTCGGGTCGGAGAGTCCCACCTCCGCCAGCATGCCCTCCACCAGCAGGCGGTACTGCGATCCGGCCGGGGTGGCGATGGTGACGTGCCGGGCGGAGGAGCGGTGTCCCGCCGGGGCGTCGGCGAGGATGCGGGTCAACTGGTCGACGAGCGGCCCCTCCGGCTCGCAACGGCGGCGGCGCTCCGCCTCCAGGATGTCGATGCGCCCCTGGAGCAGCCGCCGCACATAGCTGAGGTCGGACTCCTCCTGCTGGGCGTCGCGGCGCAGCGCCCGCAGCCCCGCCAGCGAGTGGCCGCGCAGCTCGGCGACGGTGGCGGTGGTCGGGCCGTCCGGTCGCTCGCCGGTGCCCGGCGCGGCCGTGACCTGGCGGCGGGCCGCCGGAGCATCGGCCGACGAACACCCGGGACTTGGTGTGATCATCAGGTTGTGTCCCCTTATCCCCATCTGTGATGGCATGGCGCGGTACGTACCCCGTGGCACGCATCGTGTCACTGTGTACCCCAGGAACGGGGACGCCTCCACCCGTACGGCGGCATCCGATCTGCCCGCCGGGCCCCCGCCGCGCCCGAGCACGCGCGGCGAGAGCCGGAGCACGGGCGCGGCGGGGCGCCGGCCGGGCGTGCGGCATCATGGGCCCCATGCGAGCGGTGGTACAGCGTGTCGACGGGGCCAGGGTCGTCGTCGACGGCGAGACGGTGGGCGAGATCGAGGGCGAGGGACTGTGCGCCCTCGTCGGCGTCGGGCACGAGGACACCCCCGAGCAGGCGGCGAAGCTCGCACGGAAGCTGTGGGGTCTGCGCATCCTCACCGACGAGCGGTCCTGTTCCGAGACGGGCGCCCCGCTGCTGGTCGTCTCGCAGTTCACCCTGCTCGGCGACGCCCGCAAAGGCCGCCGGCCCACCTGGCAGGCCGCGGCGCCCGGAGAGGCCGCCGAACCCCTGGTGGACGAGGTCTGCGCCCAGCTCAGGCAGCTGGGCGCAGAGGTCGCGACCGGGCGGTTCGGCGCCCGGATGCGGGTGAGCCTCACCAACGACGGCCCGTTCACCGTCCTGCTCGACGTCTGACCGCGAGCCGACGACCGCCGGCGCGGCGCTGTGCCGGCGGCAGGGGCGGGGCGTCAGGGTTCGACGACCGTCTCCTGGGCCGCCGCGGTGCCGCCCGCGACCAGCTCGGCGTCCACCGGCACGTTCCGCTTGACCAGCGCCAGCGCGATCGGCCCCAGCTCGTGGTGGCGCGCCGAGGTGGTGACGAAGCCGAGCTGCCGCCCCTCGGGCCCGTCCGACGCCAACCGCACCGGCGCGCCGTGCTCGGGGATCACCACATCGCTGCCGTCCAGGTGCAGGAAGACCAGCCGCCGGGGAGGCTTCCCCAGGTTGTGGACGCGCGCCACCGTCTCCTGACCCCGGTAGCACCCCTTCTGCAGGTGCACCGCCCCGCCGATCCATCCCAGCTCGTGCGGGATGGTCCGGTGGTCGGTCTCCAGCCCCAGGCGCGGGCGGTGGTCCTCCACCCGCAGCGCCTCGTGCGCCAGCACGCCGATCGCCGGGCCGTGGTCGGCGGCGAACTCCGCCAGCGCCTCGCGCCGAAGGAACAGCTCCCGGCCGTGCGGCGTCTCGCGGACCACCGTGCCCTCCGGGGCCTCGGCGATCGACCCGGCGGGCAGGTGCACCACCGCGAACTCCGCCGTGCGGTCGGCGATCTCCACGCGGTAGAAGAACACCATCGACTCCAGGTAGCCGATGAGTTCGGCCGCCCGACCGGGCTCGGTGTGCATCCAGGTCGTGGTCCCGTCGTCGACCAGGTACATCGCGTGCTCGATGTGCCCCTTGGCCGAGAGGATCAGCGACTCCGTCGCCCGCCCCGGGGGCAGGTCGGAGACGTGCTGCGTCAGCAGCAGGTGCAGCCAGCTCAACCGGTCGGAGCCGGTCACCGTCACCACCTCGCGGTGCGACAGGTCGACGAGACCCTCGCCGCGGGCGAGGGCGCGCTGCTCGCGGAACAGGTCGCCGTAGTGGGCGGCGACACCGGCGTCGGGCGCGTCGGCCGCCACGGCGCCGGGCAGGGACAGGAGCGGACTGGAGTAGGCCATGCGTCCCAGGTTATGCCCGTGGCGCGCGTCCCCGACGGGCGGTCGCCGCGGCGGGTGACGGCGGTGGCCCGGCGATCCCGGCCGGGGTCTGCCGCCCGCGCCCGCCCCGGCTCGGCCACGCCTTCATCCCCGGGCTCGGCGGGTGCGACATCGGCGGGCGGCCTGTCGACTTCCACTTCGACGTGCTGCGGAAGTTCG
>NZ_JAAVJB010000280.1 GCF_012034385.1 Streptomyces spiramenti | reverse complement strand
GCGGCGGCGTCCGACGCCTCCGGAGTCGCGGGTGCGGCGTCGGCCGGGGCGGGCTGCGCCTCCCCGTCGGCCGACGCCTCGGACGTCGGGAGGTGTGCCAGCCGCGCCACCCCGAACCGCAGCGCCGAGGCGTACGCCTCGTCCGGGTCCAGCCGCCGCAGCTCCTCCGCGATCAGCTCGGCGGTGTCGCGCCGGTGCAGCGCGACATGCCGTTCGGGCTGGCCGGGGACGGCCAGCTCCGCCAGCGAACCGTGGGGCCGGTCCAGGCAGATCTCGCCGTCGGCGGTGTGGAGCCGGACCGCGGTGATGCCCGGTCCGGCGGAGAGCACCCGCCGGACGGGGACACCGAGACGGTCGGCGAGCCACAGCGCCAGCAGCTCGGTGCTGGGGTTGTACTCCTCGCCCTCGACCACGGCGCCGGTCACCGGCGCGTGCCGCTGGTCCAGCGCGGAGGCGAGCATGCTGCGCCACGGCGTGATCCGGGTCCAGGCGAGGTCGGTGTCGCCCGGGGCGTAGGCCGCCTCGCGCCGGGCCAGGCAGGCCACCGGGTCCTCGGCGGCGGCCATGTCGGTGATCCGGCGCTGCGCGAGCGCCCCCAGCGGGTCGGAGGCGGGCCGCTCGGGCGCGTCCTCCGGCCACCACACCACCACCGGGGCGTCCGGCAGCAGCAGCGGCAGCACCGCGCTGTAGGAGTGCGCGGCGAGCTCGCCGTGGAGCCGCAGCAGCACGGTCTCCCCGGCGCCGGTCTCGCCACCGACGCGCACCTCCGCGTCCATCCGGGCGCGGGCCCGGTCCCGGGGCGACCGCCCCGGGCGCCGCACCACGACCAGGATGCGCGAGGGGTGCTCCTTGGACGCCTCGCTGGCCGCGCGCAGCGCGTCGTAGTGGTTGCCCTCGTCGGTGACCAGGACCAGGGTCAGCACCATGCCGACGGCCGGCGAGCCGGTGGCCCGCCGGGCCTTCATGAGCGCCGCGTTGATCTGTCCGGACGTCGTGTCCGTGAGGTCGATCTTCATGGCCGCCGCCAACTCCGTCCGTCCCGAGCGAGCATGTCGTCCGCGGCCTCCGGGCCCCAGGTGCCGGCGGTGTAGGGCTCCGGCTTCCCCTGCTCGGCCCAGAACTCCTCGACCGGGTCGAGGATCTCCCAGGACCGCTCGACCTCCTGGTGGCGGGGGAAGAGGTTGGCGTCGCCCAGCAGCACGTCCAGCAGCAGCCGTTCGTACGCCTCGGGGCTGGACTCCGTGAAGGACTCGCCGTAGGCGAAGTCCATCGTGACGTCGCGGATCTCCATCTGGGTGCCCGGCACCTTCGAACCGAACCGCAGCGTCACCCCCTCGTCCGGCTGCACGCGGATCACCAGGGCGTTGTTGTTCAACTCCCGGGTGTCGGTGGCGTCGAACGGCGAGTACGGGGCGCGCTGGAAGACCACCGCGATCTCCGTGACCCGGCGCCCCAGCCGCTTGCCCGTGCGCAGGTAGAACGGCACCCCCGCCCAACGGCGGTTGTCGATCTCCAACTTCAGCGCCGCGTAGGTGTCGGTCACCGACTCGGGGTCGATGCCCTCCTCCTCCAGGTAGCCCAGGACACGCTCGCCGCCCTGCCAGCCCGCGCTGTACTGGCCCCGCACCGTGTGCCGGGCCAGGTCGGAGGGGAGGCGCACGGCGCGCAGCACCTTGAGCTTCTCCGTCACCAGCGCCTTGGCGTCGAAGGAGGCGGGCTCCTCCATCGCGGTCAGGGCCAGCAGCTGGAGCAGGTGGTTCTGGATGACGTCCCGTGCTGAGCCGATGCCGTCGTAGTAGCCGGCCCGGCCGCCGATGCCGATGTCCTCGGCCATCGTGATCTGCACGTGGTCCACGTAGCCGCGGTTCCAGAGCGGCTCGAACATCGTGTTGGCGAACCGCAGCGCCAGGATGTTCTGGACCGTCTCCTTGCCGAGGTAGTGGTCGATCCGGAAGACCTCGTGGTTGGGGAAGACCCCGTGCACGGTCCGGTTGAGCTCCTGCGCGGACGCCAGGTCGTGACCGAACGGCTTCTCGATGACCGCCCGCCGCCAGCTGCCGACGGGGGGTTCGGAGAGCTGGTGCTTCTTCAGCTGCCGGACGACCGTCGGGAAGAACTTCGGGGGCACCGAGAGGTAGAACGCGAAGTTGCCGCTGGTCCCGCGCTCCTGGTCCAGCGTGTTGATGGTTTCCCGCAGCCGCTCGAACGCCTCGTCGTCGTCGAAGACGCCGGGAACGAACCGCATCCCCTCCGAGAGCTGCTGCCACACCTCCTCACGGAAGGGTGTGCGGGAGTGCTCCTTCACCGCGTCGTGCACGACCTTGGCGAAGTCCTCGTCCGCCCAGTCCCGGCGGGCGAAACCGACCAGGGAGAAGCCCGGGGGCAGCAGCCCCCGGTTGGCGAGGTCGTACACCGCGGGCATGAGCTTCTTGCGGGAGAGGTCGCCCGTCACGCCGAAGATCACCAGGCCGGAGGGGCCCGCGATCCGCGGCAGGCGCCGGTCCTGGGGGTCGCGCAGCGGGTTGGACAGGGCGGGGTCGCCGCCCTGTCCACCCGTGGAGTGGCTGCTCACTGGTGTTGTCAGCCCTTCTTCGGTGAGAGCCGGTCCAGTTCGGCCTTGGTGGAGGCCAGCAGCTCGTTCCAGGCCGTCTCGAACTTCTCCAGGCCCTCGTCCTCCAGCAGCTGGACGACCTCGTCGTAGGAGATGCCGACCCGGGCCAGCGCGTCGAGGTCCGCCCGGGCACGGGCGTATCCTTCTTCGCCCTCGGCGCTCACCGTGTTGCCGGTGATCTCGCCGTGGTCGGCGGTGGCCTCCAGCGTCGCCCCGGGCATGGTGTTGACGGTGCCCGGCGCCACCAGCTCGGTGACGTAGAGGGTGTCGGGGTAGGCCGGGTCCTTGACGCCGGTCGAGGCCCACAGCGGACGCTGCGCGTTGGCACCCTTGGCGAGCAGCGCACGCCAGCGGTCCGAGGCGGTGACCTGCTCGTACGCCTGGTACGCGAGCCGGGCGTTGGCGATCGCGGCCTTGCCGCGCAGCGCGGTGGCCTCGTCGGTGCCCAGCGCGTCGAGCCGCTTGTCGATCTCGGTGTCCACGCGGGAGACGAAGAACGACGCCACCGAGTGGATGCGCGAGATGTCCAGGCCCTTGGCGTCGGCCTGCTCCAGGCCGGTCAGGTAGGCGTCCATCACCTCGCGGTACCGCTCCAGGGAGAAGATCAGCGTGATGTTGACGCTGATGCCCTGGGCGACCGTCTCGGTGATGGCGGGCAGCCCGCCCCGGGTGGCCGGGATCTTGATGAGGGTGTTGGGGCGGTCCACCAACCAGGCCAGCTGCTTGGCCTCGGCCGCGGTGGCCTCGGCGTCGTGGGCGACCCGGGGGTCGACCTCGATCGAGACCCGGCCGTCCCGACCGCCGGTCACCTCGAACACCGGGTGCAGGACGTCACAGGCGTCCCGCACGTCGGCGGTGGTGATCATCCGCAGGGCCTCCTCCACGGAGACACCGCGCACGGCGAGCTCGGCGACCTGCCGCTCGTAGCCCTCCCCGGCGGAGATGGCCTTCTGGAAGATGGCCGGGTTGGTGGTGACCCCGACCACGTAGCTCTGGTCCAGCAGTTCGCCGAGGTCGCCCGAGGTGATGAGCCGGCGGGACAGGTCGTCCAGCCAGATCGCGACGCCCTCCTCGGAGAGCCGCTTGAGTGCTTCGGTCATGGGAATCGCAACTCCTGCTCGGTCGTGTGTGGTCAGCCCTGGGCTGCGGCGAGGGACTCCCGGGCGGCCCGCGCCACGGCTTCCTCGGTGATGCCGAACTCGCGGTACAGCGTCTGGTAGTCGGCGGAGGCACCGAAGTGCTCCAGCGACACCAGACGGCCTGCGTCACCGATCCACCGGTACCAGGTGAGGCCGACGCCGGCCTCGACGGCGACGCGCGCCCGCACCGACGGCGGCAGCACGGTGTCGCGGTACGCCTGATCCTGCTCCTCGAACCACTCGACGCACGGCATCGACACGACGCGCGTGGGGATGCCCTCCGCCTGGAGGGTCTCCCGCGCCGCGACGGCGAGCTGGACCTCGGAACCGGTGGCGATCAGCACCAGACGGGGGTCGCCGCCCTCGGCCTCGGTGTGGACGTAACCGCCGCGGACGGTGTCCTCGTTGGCCGCGTAGGTCGGCACGTTCTGCCGGGTCAGCGCCAGGCCGTGCGGCGCCGGGGCGTCGGTGTGGCGGCGCATGATCTCGCGCCAGGCGATGACGGTCTCGTTGGCGTCGGCGGGCCGGACCATGTTGAGCCCCGGGATCGCGCGCAGCGCGGTCAGCTGCTCCACCGGCTGGTGGGTGGGGCCGTCCTCGCCGAGGCCGATGGAGTCGTGCGTCCACACGTAGGTGACGGGCACGCGCATCAGCGCCGCGAGCCGCACCGCGGGCCGCATGTAGTCGGAGAACACCAGGAAGGTGCCGCCGTAGATCCGGGTGTTGCCGTGCAGCGCGATGCCGTTCATCGTCGAGCCCATGGCGTGCTCACGGATGCCGAAGTGCACCGTGCGGCCGTAGGGGTCCGCGTTCGGCAGCGGGTTGCCGGCAGGGAGGAACGAGCTGTCGCCGTCGATCGTGGTGTTGTTGGAACCGGCGAGGTCGGCCGAACCGCCCCACAGCTCCGGGATGACGGCGCCGAGCTTCTTCAGTACCTCGCCGGAGGCCTTGCGGGTGGCGACGGCCTTGCCGGGTTCGAAGGACGGCAGCGCGTCCTCCCAGTTGTCCGGGAGCTTCTCGGCCCGGATGCGGTCGAACTCCGCGGCGCGCTCGGGGTTGGCCTCGCGCCAGGCGGCGAGCCGCTCGTCCCACTCGGCGTGCGCGGCGCGTCCGCGGTCGACGACCTTGCGGGCGTGCGCCAGTACCTCGGGGTCGACGTGGAAGTCCTGCTCGGGGTCGAAGCCCAGCAGCCGCTTGGTGGCAGCGACCTCCTCGTCGCCGAGGGCAGAGCCGTGGGCGGCCTCGGTGTTCTGCGCGTTCGGCGCCGGCCAGGCGATGATCGATCGCGCGGCGATGATCGAGGGGCGGCCGGTCTCGGCCTGCGCGGCGAGCAGCGCCAGCTGCAGGGCGGCGGGGTCGAGGTCGCCGTTGTCGGCCTGCGGGACGCGCTGCACGTGCCAGCCGTACGCCTCGTACCGCGCCAGGACGTCCTCGGAGACAGCCGTCTCGGTGTCGCCCTCGATGGAGATGTGGTTGTCGTCCCACAGGAGCACGAGGTTGCCGAGCTTCTGGTGGCCCGCGAGGGAGGCGGCCTCGGCGGAGACGCCTTCCTGGAGGCAGCCGTCGCCGGCGAACACCCAGATGGTGTGGTCGAACGGCGAGGTTCCGGGGGCGGCGTCCGGGTCGAAGAGACCGCGCTCGTAGCGCGCGGACATGGCCATGCCCACGGCGTTGCCGATGCCCTGACCCAGCGGACCGGTGGTGGTCTCCACACCGGTGGTGTGCTTGACCTCGGGGTGACCGGGGGTCTTGCTCTCGAAGGTGCGGAACGCCTTGAGGTCCTCCAGCTCCAGGCCGTAACCGGAGAGGTACAGCTGGATGTAGAGGGTGAGGCTGGTGTGGCCGAC
>NZ_JAAVJB010000027.1 GCF_012034385.1 Streptomyces spiramenti | reverse complement strand
TCGTTGGTGAGGCTCACCCGCATCCGGGCGCCGCCCCGCCCGGTCGCCCCCACGCCGGCCGGCAGCGGCTCCCTCGCCGGGCACGATCGCGACCGGCTGCTGCGGGGTGCGCACCACGACCCCCACGGCCTGCTGGGCGCCCACCCCGCCCCCGGCGGGGTCCTGGTCCGCGCCCTCCGGCCGGGCGCCCGCTCGGTGACGGTGGTCGCCGAGGGGCTGCGGGCCGAGCTGGCCGCCGAGGGCGACGGGCTGTTCGCGGCGGTCCTGCCGGTGCCCGAGCTGACGGAGTACCGGCTGGCGGTCCGCTACGAGGGCAGCGCCGCCGCGCACCTGGTCCACGACCCGTACGCCTTCCTGCCCTCCCTCGGCGAGTTCGACCTGCACCTGATCGCGGAGGGCAGGCACGAGGAGCTGTGGAAGGCGCTGGGTGCCCGGACGATGACCCACCGGGGGGTGCAGGGCACCCGGTTCACCGTGTGGGCGCCCGGCGCGCAGGGGGTGCGGCTGACGGGTGACTTCTGCTTCTGGGACGGCACCGGCCACCCCATGCGCTCGCTCGGCTCCAGCGGCGTGTGGGAACTGTTCGTGCCGGGGCTCGGTGCGGGAGCGCTCTACAAGTTCGACATCCGCACCGGCGACGGCTCGCACACGGTCCGGGCCGACCCGATGGCCCGCCGCACCGAGTGTCCGCCGGCGACCGCCTCGGTGGTGGCGGAGGACGACACCTACGCCTGGGGCGACGGGCAGTGGATGGCCTCCCGCGGGCGGCGCCCGGCCCACGCGGCGCCGATGTCCGTGTACGAGCTGCACCCCGCCTCCTGGCGGCCGGGACTGGGCTACCGCGAACTGGCGGAGCAGCTCCCGGCGTACGTCGCGGAGCTGGGCTTCACCCACGTGGAGCTGATGCCGCCCGCGGAGCACCCCTTCGGGGGGTCCTGGGGCTACCAGGTGACGGGCTACTACGCGCCGACCGCCCGGCTGGGCTCCCCCGACGACTTCCGGCACCTCGTCGACGCGCTGCACCGGGCGGGCATCGGCGTGATCATGGACTGGGTCCCCGCGCACTTCCCGAAGGACGAGTGGGCGCTGGCGCGGTTCGACGGCACGCCGCTCTACGAGCACGCCGACCCGTTGCGGGCCGAGCACCCCGACTGGGGGACCCTGGAGTTCGACTACGGACGGCGCGAGGTCCGCAACTTCCTGGTCGCCAACGCCGTGTACTGGTGCCAGGAGTTCCACGTGGACGGCCTCCGCGTGGACGCCGTCGCCTCGATGCTCTACCTCGACTACTCGCGCGAGGACGGCCAGTGGTCGCCCAACGAGTTCGGCGGGCGCGACAACCCCGACGCCGTGGCGTTCCTCCAGGAGATGAACGCGACCGTCTACCGCAGGTGCCCCGGCGTGGTGACCATCGCCGAGGAGTCGACGGCCTGGGACGGTGTCACCCGCTCCACGGAGCACGGCGGTCTCGGCTTCGGTTTCAAGTGGAACATGGGGTGGATGCACGACTCGCTGGTGTACATGTCCAAGGAGCCGGTGCACCGCAGGTACCACCACGACGAGATGACGTTCTCCATGGTGTACGCCTACTCGGAGAACTACGTGCTGCCCATCTCCCACGACGAGGTGGTGCACGGCAAGGGGGCGCTGGTCTCCAAGATGCCGGGCGACTGGTGGCAGCAGCGCGCCTCGCACCGCGCCTACCTGGGCTGGATGTGGGCGCACCCCGGCAAGCAGCTGCTGTTCATGGGGCAGGAGTTCGCCCAGGGCGCCGAGTGGTCGGCCGACGAGGGACCGCAGTGGTGGGTCCTCGACGAGGGGTACAGCGCCGCCGGCGACCACCGCGGGGTGCGGGACCTGGTGGCCGACCTCAACCACTGCTACCGGGGCCACGGTGCGCTGTGGCAGCGGGACACCGACCCGGCGGGCTTCTCCTGGCTGGTGGGCGACGCGGCCGAGGACAACGTGCTGGCCTTCGCCCGGTTCGGCGACGACGGACCGCCGCTGCTGGCGGTCTGCAACTTCTCCCCCGTCGTCCGGCAGGACTACCGGATCGGGGTGCCCGGGGTCTCCGGCCGCTGGCGGGAGGCGCTCAACACCGACGGGACCCGCTACGGCGGCAGCGGCGTGGGCAACCCCGAGCCGCTGCGCACCGAGGCGGTCGCCTGGCACGGCCGGGACGCGTCGGTGCGGGTGACGCTCCCGCCGCTGGCGACCGTGTGGCTGCTGCCCGCCTGATCCGCTCACGACCCGGCCCCGGACCCTTTCGAGGGTCCGGGGCCGGGTCGTCGGCGCACCGCGCGGCGGCGTCAGTCGCGGTAGTAGGGGTCCGCGACCGTCCCGCTGCGCTTCGACTCGTCCCAGGTCCACACCTCGCGGCCGTCCACGAAGGTGTGCAGCGCGCGGCTCATCACGTCCAGCGGGTCGCCGGACCAGATGACCACGTCGCCGTCGAGACCGGGACGCAGCGCGCCGACACGGTCGTCGAGGCCCATGATCTCCGCGGGGTTGAGCGTGATCGACCGCAGCGCGGCGTCGCGGTCCATACCCTCCTTGACGCAGAGCGTCGCCTGGTGGACGAGGAAGTTGATGGGGATCACCGGGTGGTCGGTGGTGATGGCGACCTTCACCCCGGCCCGGTCCAGGATGCCGGGGTTGGCCAGGGTCCGGTGGCGCAGCTCGACCTTGCGGCGGGTGGTGAAGAGCGGTCCGCTGATGACGGGCACGCCACGCCGGGCGATGTCGTCAGCCATCAGGTGCGCCTCGGTGGCGTGGTTGATGACGACGCGGTAGCCGAACTCGTCGGCGAGCCGCAGCGCGGTGGCGATGTCGTCGGCGCGGTGGGTGTGCTGGCACCAGGGGAGTTCGCCGTCCAGGACGCGGACCAGCACCTCGGAGGTGTTGTCGCGCTCGAAGGGCTTGCCCTCGGCGGCGGCGTGGTCCCGGCGCGCACGGTAGTCCTGTGCCTTGGTGAACGCGTCCCGGATGACGGCGGCGACGCCCTGCCGGGTCGAGGGAAGCTGCTTCTTGTCGCCGTAGACCCGCTTGGGGTTCTCCCCCAGCGCGCTCTTCACGCTGACGGGCTGCCGGAGCAGCATGTCGTCGACGGTGCGGCCCCAGCACTTGACCGCCACGGTCTGGCCGCCGATCACGTTGCCGGAGCCGGGCTTGACGACCGAGCTGGTGACGCCGCCGGCCAGCGCGTCGTGGAATCCGATGTCGGCCGGGTTGATGGCGTCGAGCGCCCGCATCCGCGCGCCGTTGGGATCGGTCATCTCGTTGGTGTCCTGGCCCTCCCAGCCCTCTGCCTCCTCCGAGACCCCGAGGTGGCCGTGGGCCTCCACGAAACCGGGCAGGACCCAGCGGCCGGTGGCGTCGACCGTCCTGGTGCCCTCCGGGATCTCCACCTCGGCGTCGGGCCCCACGGCCGCGATCCTGCCGTCGGTGATCAGCACGGTGCCGCCCTCGATGGGGTCGCCGTCGACGGGCACCACGTATCCGGATGTGATTGCAACGTTCATGGGAGGAACCTAGCGCGAGGGGCCCCGCCCTGGGCAGGGCCCGACCGCACCGGACCGGTGCCCGCGCCACGACGCGCACCGGGGCGGGGCCGGTCGGCGCGGGTCGGGACGGGACGGGCATGCTCGTGGGTGTGATCAGCAACGACGACGTGACGGCGGCGGCGACCCGCATCACCGGCCGGGTGCGGCCGGTGGCGGTGGCCGAGGCGGGCCCGGGGCTCTTCCTGGCGCTGGAGCACCTCCAGCACACCGGCACCTTCAAGGCGCGCGGCGCGCTCAACTTCACCACCGCGACCTTCGGGACGGACGGTGTGTCGAGCCCACCGGGCGCCGCGCCGGGCACCCCGCCCGGGGCGGCGGCGGGGGTCGCTCTCGCCTCCGGCGGCAACGCGGGGCTCGCCTGCGCCTGGGCGGCCTCGGCCGCCGGGGTGCGGGCGACGGTGTTCGTCCCCACCACGGCACCGGCGGTGAAGGTGCGGCGGCTGCGCGAGCTGGGCGCCGACGTCCGCACGGCGGGGTCGGAGTACGCCGAGGCCGCCGCCGCGGCGCGGGCGTTCTGCGAGGAGACCGGGGCGGTGGCCTCCCACGCCTACGACCATCCGCTGATCTCGGCGGGAGCGGGAACGCTGGTGGCGGAGATCCTGGCGGCGCGGCCGGAGGTGACGACCGTGGTGGTGGCCGTCGGCGGCGGCGGGCTGTTCGCCGGTGTCTCCGCCGCCGCGGCGGCGCACGGGGTGCGGGTGGTGGGAGTGGAGCCCGAGGGCAGCCGGGCGCTGGGTGCGGCGCTGGCCGCCGGCGAGCCGGTGGACGTGCCCGTCGCGTCGGTGGCCGCCGACTCGCTGGGCGCGCGCCGGGTCGCGGCGGAGGCGCTCCGCTGGGCCGGTCGGGACCACACGCGGGCGGTCACCGTGTCGGACGGGGCGGTGGTGGCCGCCCGGCGGCGGCTGTGGGAGGAGCACCGCCTGGTGGTGGAGCACGGCGCGGCGGCGGCGCTCGCCGCCCTGGACGCCGGGGCGTACCGGCCGCAGCCGGAGGAGCGGGTGTGCGTCGTGCTCTGCGGTGCCAACACCGACCCTGGCGACCTGTGACCGCGGGTGGGAAGCCCGGCGCCGGTCACTCCCGGGCGCAGCGGACGTCGGTGTCGGGGAGCCGCCCGGTCGCGAGGTAGGCAGTGACCGCGTCGTCGACGCACCGGTTGCCCAGCACGCCGAAGACGGCGTGCTGGGTGGAGTCCTCCAGCGTGATCAGCCGGGCGCCGGGGCGGCGGTCCCGCACGGCGCGGGCGTGGTCGTAGGAGGTGCGGGGGTCGCCGGTCGACGCGACCAGCAGCACGGGGCGGTCGTCGTCCACCACCGTCAGCGGTTCCCGGGGTTCGGGCCAGTGGGCGCAGGGGGTGGTGTTGAACGCGACCGGGCCGGCGAGGGGATGGCGTGCGCTCTCGGCGCGGAGCGCGAGGTAGCGGGCGAGCGTGGTGCGCCGGTCCACCGCGTCGCCGCAGAGGACCGCGGTCTGGGCGCTGCCGAACGCGGAGTGGTCGTCGGTGAGCAGCAGCCGCAGCCGCCGGTCCAGGCTCTCGTGGGGGACGACGGGCTCCCCGTCGGCGGCCCGGGAGAGAAGCTGTGTGTCGCGGGCGAGGCCGTCCCGGGCCGTGTCCCGGTCGGTGCCGAGCGCGATCAGGTACAGGACGGGGGCGGCGCGGTGGTCGAGGTGGTGGTCGCCGACCCGCAGCGGGCGGGCGGTCGCGGCGCGGACGACGCGCTCGACCTCGCCGAGCACCGCGTCGGCATCGCGCCCCAGGCCGTACGTCCCGTGGCGGGCGGCGGTCCAGACGGCCCAGTCGCGCAGCGCGGCCTCGTTGGCGGCGGTCGTGTCGGCGAGGGGGTGTGCGCCGTAGCGCGCGGGGTCCATCACCCCGTCGAGGACGGTCCGGCCGAGTCGGTCGGGGAAGAGCTGGCCGTAGACCTGGCCCAGGTAGGTCCCGTAGGAGTAGCCCAGGTAGTGCAGCTGTTCGGCCCCGAGCGCGGCCCGTACCCGGTCGATGTCGCGGGCGGTCTGCCGGGTGGTGAGGTGGGGCAGGAGCGGGCCGCCGTTGGTTCGGCAGTCCTCCGCGAGGTCCCGCTGCACCGCGGATGCGGCGAGGAAGTCGAGCAGCCCCGTGCCCGCGGACCGTATCGAACTCCCGGTCGGCCAGCCGCAGTCGACGGGAGTGGAGCGGCCGATGCCGCGCGGGTCCATGCCGATGAGGTCGTAGCGCCCGGCCACGTCGCCCAGGGCCGCCGCGGCGTCGAGCGGGAGGTGGAGACCGCGGCCTCCGGGGCCGCCGCCGTTGATCAGCAGCGGGCCCTCGCCGCCGTCGGGGGCGGTGGCGGGCAGCCGGGAGACGGCGACGGTCAGGGTGGGGCCGGCCGGGTCGGTGTGGTCGACGGGGACGGTCACCTCGGCGCAGCGCATCCCGGCGTCGTCCAATCGGGCTCCGCGGGTGTCCGCCGGTCCTCTGGCGCAGTCACCCCAGCGCGGCGCGGCGGGGGCACCACCGGAGGCCGCCGCCTCCGCCGGACGACCGGGGTCCGCGGTGTGCGACGCGGACGCGTCCCCGGGGACGACGGGGCCCCGCGGCGCGGGCGACGGCGAGGCGGCGGCCGGTGGGGCGCCGGTCAGCGCGCCGGTCAGCGCGGTGGTGGCCGCGAGCGCGGCGAGAACGACACGGCGGAGCGGACGCTGCATGTGCAGACCGTAGTGAACTGCCCCTCGCCACCGGGCGGTCGGGGTGCCCGGTGGCGATCGTCGAGGGGCGTGTCGTGCCGATCCTCGTGGATCAGGCCGTGTCGTCCGGCGCGGCGCTCCGCAAGGCGCCGGAGCGCGGCTCCAACGGGGCCGCACTCGCGCGATCCGGGGACACGGCGACGTGCCGTGCCGTACGGCGCGACCCACGCACGGTCCGCACGGCACGCCCTGGGTGAACCGCCGTCAGAAGACGGCCTCGGTCTCCTCCATGCGGTGCTCGGGCACCGTCTTCAGCTCGGCGGTCGCACTGGCCAGCGGAGCCATGACGATGTCGGTGCCGCGCAGCGCCGTCATGTGGCCGAAGTCGCCGCGGTGGGCGGCCTCCACGGCGTGCCAGCCGAAGCGGGTGGCGAGCACCCGGTCGTAGGCGGTGGGGGTTCCGCCGCGCTGCACGTGGCCGAGGATGACCGGGCGGGCCTCCTTGCCGAGGCGGTGTTCGAGCTCCACGGCGAGCTGGTTACCGATCCCGGTGAACCGCTCGTGGCCGTACTGGTCGATCTCGCCGCGGCGGTAGCCCATCGAGCCGGGCTTGGGGCGGGCGCCCTCGGCGACGCAGATGACGGCGAACTTCTTGCCGCGGGCGAACCGCTCCTCGACCATCGCGCACAGCTTGTCGATCTCGAACGGCCGCTCGGGGATGCAGATGCCGTGGGCACCGCCGGCCATGCCGGACTCGAGGGCGATCCATCCGGCGTGGCGGCCCATGACCTCGACGACCATCACGCGCTGATGGGACTCGGCGGTGGTCTTGAGGCGGTCGATCGCCTCGGTGGCGACGCCGACGGCGGTGTCGAAACCGAAGGTGCGGTCGGTCGCCGAGATGTCGTTGTCGATGGTCTTCGGGACGCCGACGACGGGGATGCCGGCGTCGGAGAGCATGCGGGCAGCGGTGAGGGTGCCCTCGCCGCCGATGGGGATGAGGGCGTCCAGGGACAGCTCGCGGCGCAGCTGCTCGGCGTTGTCGCACGCCTCCCGCAGCCGGTCGCGCTCCAGGCGGCTGGAGCCGAGGACGGTGCCGCCCCGGGCCAGGATGCCGCTGACGGCGTTGATGTCGAGGGGGCGGTAGCGGCCTTCGAGGAGGCCCTTGAAGCCGTCCTCGAAACCGATGACCTCATCCTTCCGGTCCACGACGGCCCGGTGGACCACCGACCGGATCACCGCGTTGAGCCCGGGGCAGTCACCGCCCGCGGTGAGCACACCAATACGCATGAGGGACCATCTCCTGCTTCGCAACGGGATCGCTTCAGGTGTTGAATCGGCCGCGCCCTCGGGGCCGGGCCGATTGTTTCACGTGTTGACGGCAGGGCCGCGACGTGTGCGCGGCGGGCGACCGCTGTTCACCGCCGCGTCATCCGCAGACCGTACCGTCGCTCCCCGGGCCGGGCGCCGTCGTACCGGCGACCGGGCGCCCGCGGGGCCGTCCCGGCCACCCCGGCGTGACGCTCACCGCACCCGGACGGCCACCGCGCGTGGAACGGAACGCTCCGGGTACGGTCGGACAGCGGGACCAGCGGATCGGGCTACTCCTCGAACGGGTGCTCGGCGCGCGGCCCGCCGCCCCGCCCACCGGCCGGGCGGGCGACGCTGGACTGTGGAGGAGTGCGCACGTGACGCGCAGCGTGTACGTGACCGGGATCGGCCGCGGCGACGGCCGGCAGGTGGTCGAGCTGGGGATGATGGAACTGCTGACCCGGTTGGTCGACCGGGTCGGGGTGTTCCGGCCGTTGGCCCACGACGACCGGGACCCGGTGATGGAGCTGCTGCGCAGCCGCTACCGGCTGGCGCGCTCCACCGCCGACGCCACCGGCATGACCTACGAGCGGGCCGCCGCGCTCCAGGCCGCGCGTGGTACCGACGAGTTGGTTTCCGCCCTGGTCGACCGCTACCACGAGGTGGCGCGGGAGTCGGAGGCCGTGCTCGTCCTGGGAACCGACTACGCCGACACCGGTCTGCCGGCGGAGTTGGCGCTCAACGCCCGGCTCGCCAACGAGTTCGGCGCCGCCGTCCTGCCGGTCGTCGCCGGACGGGACCGCGACGCGGCCACCGTGGTGGCCGAGGTCCGCAATGCCCACCACGCCTACACCTCGCTGGACTGCGAGGTGCTCGCCACCGTCGCCAACCGCGTCCGCGCCGAGGATGCGGGCGAGGCCGCCGGCGCGCTGGAGCGGCATCTACCGGAGCCGGTCTTCGTGCTCCCCGAGGAGCCCGCGCTCGCCGCCCCCACCGTCTCCCAGGTGGCCCGCGCCGTGGGCGCGGAGGTCCTACTCGGAGACCAGACCGGGCTGGCCCGCGACGTGCGGGGGTTCGTCTTCGGCGGCGCCATGCTGCCGGCTTTCCTCCCCGCACTCACCGAGGGCAGCCTGGTGGTGACACCAGGGGACCGCGCCGACCTCGTGATCGGCGCGCTGGCCGCGCACGCCGCCGGTTCACCACCCGTGGCCGGGGTGCTGCTCACGCTGGACCAGCGGCCCGGCGACGAGACCATGGCGCTGGCCCACCGGCTCGCCCCGGGCACCCCCGTCCTCGCGGTGCCGGGTGGCTCGTTCCCGACCGCGGCGGCGCTGCTGGGGCTGGAGGGCAAGCTCACCGCCGCCAGCCCGCGCAAGGCGGAGATCGCACTGGGGCTCTTCGAGTCGCACGTGGACACCGCGGCCCTGAGCGGACGGCTCTCGGTGGTCCGGAGCGACCGCGTCACGCCGATGATGTTCGAGCACGAGCTGATCGAGCGGGCCCGCGCCGACCGCCGGCACGTGGTGCTCCCCGAGGGGACCGAGGAGCGGGTGCTCCGCGCCGCGGAGGTGCTGCTGCGCCGCAACGTCTGCAACCTGACACTCCTCGGCGGCGAGAGCGCGATCCGCCGACGTGCCGCCGAACTCGGCATCGACCTGCGGCTGCTGGCCGCCGACGAGCCCGCCGGCGACTCCGCCGCTGCCCACGCCCGGGTGGTGGACCCGGAGAGCTCACCGCTGCGGGAACGTTTCGCCGAGGTCTACGCGAAGCTCCGCGCGCACAAGGGCGTCGACTTCGACCTGGCGCACGACACCGTCTGCGACGTGTCGTACTTCGGCACGCTGATGGTGCGGGAGGGGCTCGCCGACGGCATGGTCTCGGGCGCGGCGCACTCCACCGCGGCGACGATCCGGCCCGCCTTCGAGGTGATCCGCACCAGCCCGGAGGCCGACGTCGTCTCCTCGGTCTTCTTCATGTGCCTCGCCGACCGGGTGCTGGTGTACGGCGACTGCGCCGTCAACCCCGACCCCGACGCCACCCAGCTCGCCGACATCGCCGTGCAGGCCGCGGTCACCGCCGCGCAGTTCGGGGTGGAACCGCGGGTCGCGATGCTCTCCTACTCCACCGGCACCTCCGGCTCCGGCGCCGACGTCGACAAGGTACGTGAGGCGACCGAGCTGGTGCGCTCCCGCCGCCCGGAGCTGCTGGTGGAGGGGCCGATCCAGTACGACGCCGCGGTGGAGCCCTCAGTGGCCGCCACCAAGCTTCCCGACTCGCAGGTCGCGGGGCGGGCCACCGTGCTGATCTTCCCCGACCTGAACACCGGCAACAACACCTACAAGGCCGTCCAGCGGTCCGCGGGCGCGGTCGCCGTCGGGCCGGTCCTCCAGGGGCTGCGGCGCCCGGTCAACGACCTGTCGCGCGGCGCGCTGGTGCAGGACATCGTCAACACCGTGGCGATCACGGCCATCCAGGCCCAGCAGCAGGCCCGGTCCGCGAACGCGGCCGGCGCCCCCCAGGAACAGCAGAAGCGGAGCGGCGACGCATGACCCCCCAGCCCGACGAGCGGCACGACCCCGGCACCGCGCCGACGGCCCCGGTGCCGGGGCCGGACGCCACCCGCGTCCTGGTCCTCAACTCCGGCTCCTCGTCGGTGAAGTACCAACTGATCGACATGGCGGACGGCAGCCGTCCCGCGGCCGGCATCGTGGAGCGGATCGGCGAGGACGCCTCCTCGCTGCGGCACGTCCCGGCGGACGGCGAACCGCGCGAGACCGTCCGGCGGTTCACCGACCACGGCGAGGCGCTGTCCGCGGTGGCGGAGGAACTGGCCGCCGACGGTCTCGGCCTGGACTCGCCCCGGCTGGCCGCGATCGGCCACCGCGTGGTCCACGGCGGGCAGCGGTTCACCGCCCCGACGGTGGTCGACGACGAGGTCCTGGCGGAGGTGGAGCGGCTGGTGCCGCTGGCGCCGCTGCACAACCCGGCCAATGTCACGGGCATCCGCACCGCCCGGAAGCTCAACCCGGGGCTGCCGCAGGTCGCGGTCTTCGACACCGCGTTCCACACCACCGTCCCCGAGCACGCCGCGCGCTACGCGATCGACGTGGAGACCGCCGACACCCACCGGGTGCGGCGCTACGGCTTCCACGGCACCTCGCACGCCTACGTCTCGCGCCGCACCGCGGAGCTGCTGGGACGTGACCCGGCCGACGTCAACGTGATCGTGCTGCACCTCGGCAACGGCGCGTCGGCCTCGGCTGTCGCCGGTGGCCGGTGCGTGGAGACCTCCATGGGGCTGACGCCGCTGGAGGGGCTGGTCATGGGCACCCGCTCGGGCGACCTGGACCCCGCCGTCATCCTGCACCTGCACCGGGTCGCCGGCATGGACATGGACGCCGTCGACGAGCTGCTCAACAAGCGCTCCGGGCTGGTCGGCCTCTGCGGCGACAACGACATGCGGGAGATCCGTCGCCGGATCGACGCGGGCGAGGACGACGGCCACGACGGTGCGGACGCCCGGCGCGCGCAGCTGGCGTTCGACGTCTACGTCCACCGGCTGCGCAAGTACCTGGGCGCCTACGTCGCGGTGCTGGGCCGGGTGGACGCGGTCGCGTTCACCGCCGGCGTCGGGGAGAACTCGGCGGAGGTGCGGGCGGCGGCGATCGCCGGCCTGGAGGTGCTGGGGCTGGAGATCTGCCCGGACCGCAACGCCGAACGGTCGCGCGAGGCCCGACTGGTCTCCCCGGAGTACGCTCGGACGGCCGTGGCCGTCGTCCCGACCGACGAGGAGCTGGAGATCGCCGCCCAGACCTACCGCCTGCTGACCGGCTGAGTCCCGGGTGGTCGGGCCGGGCCCGCGCCCCGGTCCGACCACCGCGCGACGCGGTCGGAGGCGCGATCGGGACCCACGATTATTCCGCCGCTGAACAAACCGATAGGATCGCTGGCATGCGCCGTTCCAAAATCGTCTGCACCCTGGGTCCCGCCGTAGATTCCTACGAGCAGCTGAAGAACCTGATCGAAGCGGGGATGAACGTCGCCCGCTTCAACATGAGCCATGGCACCCAGGCCGAGCACGAGGAGCGCTACGAGCGCCTGCGCAAGGCCGCCGACGAGACCGGCCGTGCCGTGGGTGTGCTCGCCGACCTCCAGGGCCCCAAGATCCGGTTGGAGACCTTCGCCGATGGTCCCGTGGAGCTGGAGCGGGGTGACACCTTCACCATCACCACGGAGGACGTCGCCGGTGACCGCACCATCTGCGGCACCACCTACAAGGGCCTCCCCGGCGACGTCGCCAAGGGCGAGTCGATCCTCATCAACGACGGCAACGTCCACCTCCAGGTGACCGAGGTGTCCGGACCGCAGGTCCACACCATCGTCATCGAGGGCGGTGTCATCTCCGACCACAAGGGCATCAACCTGCCCGGCGTCGCGGTCAACGTCCCCGCGCTGTCCGAGAAGGACGTCGAGGACCTGGAGTTCGCGCTCCGGATGGGCAGCGACATGGTCGCGCTCTCCTTCGTGCGCAACGCCGACGACGTCCGCGACGTCCACGAGGTGATGGACCGCGTGGGCCGCCGCGTCCCGGTCATCGCCAAGGTGGAGAAGCCGCAGGCCGTCGAGAACATGGAGGAGGTCGTCCTCGCGTTCGACGGTGTGATGGTGGCCCGGGGCGACCTCGCGGTGGAGTACCCGCTGGAGAAGGTCCCGATGGTGCAGAAGCGCCTCATCGAGCTCTGCCGCCGCAACGCCAAGCCCGTGATCGTCGCGACCCAGATGATGGAGTCGATGATCACCAACTCGCGCCCCACCCGCGCGGAGGCGTCCGACGTCGCCAACGCCATCCTCGACGGCGCGGACGCGGTCATGCTGTCGGCGGAGTCCTCGGTCGGCCAGTACCCGATCGAGACCGTCAACACCATGTCGAAGATCGTGATCGCCGCCGAGGAGGAGCTGCTCAGCCGCGGCCTTCAGCCGCTGGTCCCCGGCAAGAAGCCCCGCACGCAGGGCGGCGCCGTCGCCCGCGCGGCGTGCGAGATGGCGGACTTCCTCGACGGCCGCGCCCTGGTGGCGTTCACCAAGTCCGGTGACACCGCCCGGCGGCTCTCGCGCTACCGCGCCTCGCAGCCGATCCTGGCCTTCACCACCGACGCCTCCACCCGCAACCAGCTCACGCTGAGCTGGGGCGTGGAGACCTTCGTCGCCCCGCACGTGGACCACACCGACGAGATGGTGCGGCTGGTCGACGCCGAGCTGCTGCGGCTCAACCGGTTCCACGAGGGCGACCTGATGATCATGACGGCCGGCTCGCCCCCCGGCGTGGTCGGCACCACCAACATGGTGCGCATCCTCCGCCTGGGCAGCGACAGCTGACTCCGTTCCTCCCCCGTGCCGGCTCCCGGCACACCACGGACGCCCGGCCCGGCCCCCGGACCGGGCGTTCGCCGTGAGCGGGCGGGGCCGGAGGCCGGGACGCGGCGGCGGCGGGCAGGAACGTCCGCCGCCGCACAGCGGACCGCACCGGACCGCCCGGCGTCGCGGTTGGTGTCGCCCCACCGAGGCGGGTGTCGCGCGGGCTCCGCGACCGGGCGGGTCAGTCGCGGTGGGTCATGTACTGGCGCATGCCGGGAACGGTCAGCGTGCCGCCGAACTGGCCGGCCTGGGTCACGCGGACGTCGGTGAAGTAGGCCTCGCGGAGGTCGAGCAGCGGCTCGTGGCGCGGGTCGAAGACGACGGGGATGAGCCCGAAGAGGTTGCCCTCCAGGCGCTCGGTGTACATGGTCACGGTCCCCTCGCGGAAGGTCGACGTGGAGCCGTCCGCGGCCTGGACGTGGTACGTGAGGCCGCCGGTGCCCCGGACGACCTGGTGGAGGTCGCCGATGTCCAGCGCGGCGGCGGTGAACTTCAGCGCCTGCTTGACGGCGCCGCCGCTCGTCCGCACGTTGACCACCCCGTGGTACTCCAGGCCGCGCAGCGTCATGTGGCTGGCCTCCAGCAGCCAGGGCGCGTCCGGAAGCACCTGCACGGTCTCCTCGTCGATGCCGGGGACGTCGCGCTCCTCGGGGCAGGGGTAGGGCACCCGTCCGGCGGCGTCCGGGGCGAACGGGTCGTCGGCCTCCGGCGCGGCCTCGGGGGCGGCATCGTCCGGATCCCCTTCGATGCCGTCGGTGTCAGCGTCGGGGTCCGGGTCCGGGGTCGGCTGTTCACCCTCGCCGGGGTCGGGGCCGTCCTCGGTGTCGGCCTCCTCCTGGTCCGCCTCCTCGGGGGCCTCCGCCGCGGCACCGCCCCCGGTGGCCTCTTCCCCGGGGCCGCCGGTCGCCGAGTCCGCGACGCTCCCGCCGGCTTCCCCGCCGGGTTCCGCCGCGACGCCGTGCCCGCTTCGGCCGGCGTCCGCTCCGGCCGCGTGGTCCCCCGCGGCCCCGTTCGGTCCGCCCGCGGTCTGCTCGCCCTGCGCGGGAGCGGCGGCGGGCGGGGCGCCCCCGCCCGTTCCCGCGGCGTCCGCCCCGGCGGCCCGGTCCTCGGTACCGTCTCCGGTGCCGTTGCCGGTGCCGTTGCCGTGCCGGTTCTCGTCGGCGTCCCGGTCCGTGGTGCCGGGGAAGAGGATGCGGCCGATGGCATCCGTGAGGTCGCGCAGCCCTTCGCCGAGCCCCAGCGGGTCCGGCGGCGAGCCCGGACGGGCCGCGTCCCCCGCCGGCGGGGGACCTTCCGGTGCTCCCGGGGGCGACGTCTCGCCCGGCGCCGGTTCCACCACGCCCGGTCCGGCGGACCCCGGCCCCTCGGGGGGCGTGTCGGTCGCGTCGGGCGGCGGCCCGCCGCGGTCGTCCGGCCGTGCCGCACCCCGACGCGCGTCGTCCGGAGCGGCCGGGGTGTCCTCGGCGTCCGCGTCGGCTCCGGGCCCACGCTCCGCCGGGGGACCGCCGGTCCCGGGGGCTGGGTCGTCCGCCACGGGCGCGGTCGCGTCCTGCGGGGCCCCGTCGTCAAGTTCGGGCGGCGGGGAGTCCGCCGGAGGCTCCCGCCCCTCGCCGGCCGAGGGTGCGTCCTCTCCGGGCGGCCCGTCGGCGGCGGCTCCGTCGGAACCGTCCTCGCCGTCGGCGTCCCCCTCGTCGGTCCGTTCCACGCAGGGACCGGCCCGGAAGGGGTACGGCGGCTGGAGCCCGTCCGCCTGGGCGGGGCCCGGGACGACCCCCATGCCGAGGATCAGGGCGGAGGGCACCGCGGCCACCAGCACCGACCTCAGCCGTTCGCGCCGTCGCCCGCGGCCGGAGCGCCGCCACCCGGAGGCCGGTGGTGCGTCACACCGCACGCTCGCCCTCCCTGTGCTCGCCCGCGGCGGGACCGGCACCGGTCTCCGCCCGTCGGGCGGGCGCGTGCGGCGCGGGCACCCCGACGTCGTCGGGGCGGTCCCGCTCGCGCGGTTCCCCCGGCGGTTCCTCGCTCGGGCGCGCGGGCGCCCAGGAGACGGACATGCCACCGCCGAGCACGCTCAGCAGGAAACCCACCAGCAGGCCGCCGAAGTTGGACACGACCAGCGACACCAGCGCGAGGACGAGCGTGGCGACCCCGGCGAAGACACGGGTCAGCGGCTGGAACCACATGGTGAGCCCGAGCGTGATCATCAGCACACCGATGACCAGCGAGCCGGCGCCCGCCGTCGTCGCCATCCTGATCGTCAGGTCGCCGAACTGCATGTTGGCGTACGGGAAGTACATGATCGGGACGCCGCCGAGCATCGTGTACAGCCCGGCCCAGAACGGCCGTCCGCCCCGCCACAGGTGGAACCGGTGGCGGACCCTGCCGAGGGCGGAGCCGGTCGGAACCGGACGACCTGCGGTGGTGCTGCTCATGGCGGTCTCCCTGCGGGGCACGGTCCGGGTGTTCCCGGGGTGTTCCGGGGGCTTCTCCCGGTCGGCTTCTGGAGGCACGGTACGCCGGTGCCCCGACGGCCGGGTGACCGGGGCGGGACGGTGCGTTCACGCCCTGCCCCGGTGGCCACGGCCGGTGCGCCGCCGTCAGCGGGTCAGAAGCACTCGTTGGTGCCCCGGTGGACGCTCATCCGGAGCCCGTTGAGCTTGAACGTCCCGGCCGAGGTGGCGAGCGCGGTCTGCTCCACGTCCGTGAGGGTAGCGCGGTCCGCCTGCTGCGCGAAGGAGCCCGGCACCGTCGGACCGACCGGCTGGGGGCCCTTGGTGGTGGCGTCGACCGAGACGCCGATGTCGATGTTGGTGAACTCCGCGTCGGCCTGCACCTGGTTCAGGTCGATGAAGAGGTTGCGCGCCTCCACCGGCCGGCGGGGGTCGCCGCCCGCGTTCAGCTTGATGCTCACGTTGCCGATCGGTGTGGGGATGACCACCGACTGGCACAGGTCCTTGATGGTCGCGGAGTTGAAGGCGGAGACCGCGACGGGCCGCGGTCCGCGCGGTGTCTCCACGATCCCGCCGTACTGCACGAAACCGTCGGTGTTGACGAGTTCGGGCGTCGAGACCTTGAACTCCTGTCCGGACACCGAGAAGGACGCGGCGAGCGCCCCCTGGGACACCGCGATGCCTATCGCCGCGGTCGCGGCGACCGTCGGCACCATGGTCACGGCGAACCGCCTCCATCTGGTGCCGCCACGGGCCTGGGAATCCATGGTTCTCCTCCTTGTGGACCACTCCCCCGGCGCCGGTCGCCGCCGGGACCGTCGGTCCGGCGCTCGGGGAAGAAGCGCGATGCCCCCGGGCCACCCCCGGCGACTGCCACCGGCGGGCGACGCGCACCCACCTACCGGGCGGACCGTCCGGCGACGGTGCCCGGGGCCGACGTGTGGCACCGCCGACCCGGCCGATCGTTGTGTACATCATGCCCGCGACACAAGTGGCTCATTACCGACCGGTAGCCGGAACGGGCCGTGATCCCGCGGACATCAGTGCGAAACGAACGGAGTGCGCCGGGAGCGGAACCGGGCAACCCGTTCACCAAAGGGGCACAACACCCTTGACGAACCTACCTGGTTCACCCGGAGCGCCCTTCACTCCCCTTGCCGTTTTTCGCCGGGCCACACCCGAAGCGGCGGCAGTGTGCGAACTCCGGGCAGCTGGAAGCACGAGCGGCCCCCGGGTATCCCGTCGGGGACACCGGGGGCCGCTTCGGTTCGCGGGGCGGGCGCGAGCCGCCGCCGGGCGGAGGGGCGGTCGTCAGAACAGGACGCGTGCGAGCGCGCCGCGCGCGGCGACGACCCGGGGGTCGTCCGGCCCGACCAGCTCGAACAGCTCCAGCAGTCGGACCCGGGCGCGGTCCCGGTCGTCACCGGCGGCGGTGCGCACCGCGTCGACCAGCCGACCGAAGGCGTCCTCCACGTGGCCGCCGACCAGGTCCAGGTCCGCGGCGACCAACTGGGCGTCGACGTCCCGGGGGCGGTCTGCCGCGTCCTTGCGGGCAGCGGCGAGGTCCACACCCTGGACCCGCTCCAGCAACCTGGCCTGACCGAGTCCCAGCCGGGCCTCGACGTTGGCGGGCTGGTCGGCCAGAACACCCTCGTAGGCGAGGATCGCGCCGGCCAGGTCCCCGCCGTCCAGCGCGTCGTGGGCCGCCGCCAGCGCGGGGTCCTGCGGCGGTTCGGGGGCCTCCTGGGGCGCCTGCTGGACCTGCTCCGGGTCGACCGGGGCGCCGACGATCCCGAACCGCTCCTCGGCCGCCTGGATCAACTGGTCGAGCACCTGCCGGATCTGCTGCTCGGGCGCCGCCCCCTGGAACAGCGGCAGCGCCTGGCCGGCGACCACCGCGAAGACCGCCGGGATGCCCTGCACCCCGAACTGCTGGAACAGCATCTGGTTGCTGTCCACGTCGACCTTGGCCAGCACGAACCGGCCGGCGTAGTCGGCGGCGAGCTTCTCCAGCAGCGGACCCAGCTGCTTGCACGGCTGGCACCACTCGGCCCAGAAGTCGATGACGACCGGGACCTCGGCGCTGCGCTGGAGCACCAGCTGCTCGAACCCGGCCTCGTCGACGTCGAAGACCAACGGGGCTGCCGGCGCCGCTCCCTCGGGCTGCGCGGCGCGCTGCGCGCGGGCCGCCTCGGCCTTCTCCTTCGCCTCGGCCGCCGCCTTCACCGCGGAGAGATCGACGACACCGCTCATGGACATGTTGCGTGGCTGCATGAGAACAGTCTCCCTCTTCGCGGAGCGTTCCGGCACACGCCCCCGCGGAGTTCCGGTCGGCCCCGGTGGGACGCGGGTCCGACCGACGCACGGGACGGCCGTCCGGCCCCGCGCCGGGTGGGCGCGGGGCCGGACGGGACCGGGCACGGGACGGGGCGGGACCGGGCACGGGACGGGGCAGGACCGGGCACGGGACGGGGCAGGACCGGCCACGGGACGGCTCCGGCCTCGGCGCGGTCAGAACCCGGCGGGCTCCACGTAGACGCCCCACTCGTCGCGCAGCCGGTCGCAGATCTCGCCGAGCGTCGCCTCGGCGCGGACCGCGCGCAGCATGGGGTCGATCATGTTGCGGCCGTCGCGGGCCGCCGCCACCATCTCGTCCAGCGCGGCGACGACGGCGTCGGTGTCGCGGTGAGCCTTCCGGTCGGTGAGGGTCCGCACCTGGTCGCGCTCGACCTCGTGACTGACGCGGAGGATCTCCAGGTCGCCGGTGACGGAACCGTGTGCGCAGTTGACACCGACGATCCGCTTCTCGCCCTTCTCCAGGGAACGCTGGTACTGGAAGGCCGCCTCCGCGATGTGCCCGGTGAACCAGCCGTCCTCGATGCCGCGGAGCAGCCCGGAAGTCATCGGACCGATGGGGTGCTCGCCGTCGCCGACCGCACGCCGGCCGCGCTCGGCGATCTGCTCGAAGATCTTCTCGGCGTCGGCCTCGATGCGGTCGGTGAGCTGCTCCACGTACCAGGAGCCGCCGAGCGGGTCGGCGACGTTGGTGACTCCGGTCTCCTCCATCAGCACCTGCTGGGTCCGCAGCGCGATCTCGGCGGCCTGCTCGCTGGGGAGGGCGAGCGTCTCGTCGAGGGCGTTGGTGTGCAGCGAGTTGGTGCCGCCCAGGACGGCGGCCAGCGCCTCGACCGCGGTCCGCACCACGTTGTTGTAGGGCTGCTGGGCGGTGAGGGAGACCCCGGCGGTCTGGGTGTGGAAGCGGAGCCACTGCGCCTTGGGGTCGGTCGCGCCGTAGACGTCGCGCATCCACCGCGCCCAGATCCTGCGGGCGGCCCGGAACTTGGCGATCTCCTCGAAGAAGTCGACGTGGGCGTCGAAGAAGAAGGAGAGCCCGGAGGCGAAGGAGTTGACCTCCAGGCCGCGCGAGAGCCCCAGCTCGACGTAGCCGAAGCCGTCGGCGAGGGTGTAGGCCAGCTCCTGCGCGGCCGTCGCCCCGGCCTCACGGATGTGGTAGCCGGAGACCGAGAGCGGCTTGTACGCCGGGATGCCCTCGTTGGTGTACTCCATCAGGTCGCCGATGAGGCGCAGGTGCGGCTCCGGCGGGAAGAGCCACTCCTTCTGGGCGATGTACTCCTTGAAGATGTCGGTCTGCAGCGTCCCGTTCAGGACGCCCGGGTCCACCCCCTGCCGCTCGGCGGCGACGAGGTACATGCAGAAGACCGGCACGGCGGGGCCGGAGATCGTCATGGAGGTCGTGATGTCCCGCAGCGGGATGTCGTCGAAGAGGATCTCCATGTCCGCCGCGGAGTCGATCGCCACGCCGCAGTGCCCGACCTCGCCCAGGGAGCGGGGGTCGTCGGAGTCGCGACCCATCAGGGTGGGCATGTCGAAGGCGACCGACAGGCCGCCGCCGCCCGCCTCCAGGATCATCTTGTAGCGCTCGTTGGTCTGGCGGGCGTTGCCGAAGCCGGCGAACTGCCGGATGGTCCAGGGGCGCCCCCGGTAGCCCGTGGGGTGCAGGCCGCGCGTGAAGGGGAACTCACCGGGCCAGCCGATGCGCTCGAACCCCTCGTAGCGGTCGCCGGGGCGCGGGCCGTACAGGGGGTCCACCTGGTCACCCGAAAGCGTGGTGAAGTCGGCGTCCCGCTTACGGGCGGAGTCGTACCGGGCCTGCCACCGTCGGCGGCCCTCAGCGATGGCGTCAGCGTCCATGACTCCAATTTACTAGGACTTCCAAGTAAATTGCCAGGACGTCACGGCATCCAGGTGAGGTCAGCGCGCCCGCACGGCCCGGCGCACCGCGCCGCGCACGCGCGGGACCCCGGCCGCGCACCGCCCGTGGGGCGGGGTGCGACCGGGGTCCCGTCGACTGCGCGGTACCCGCGGAGCGGGTCAGGACTTCACGGGCTCCTCGGCGCCGGCGGCATGGGCCTCGTCGGCCCGCGCCTCGTCGGCGACCCGGCGCTCGTACTCCTCCACCAGCGGCGTCACCTCCGCCGAGATGCGCCGCTCCACGAAGAACGCGACGAACGGGATCGTGCCGGAGAGCAGCACCCACAGGAGCTTGCCGAACTTCCAGCGCGCCTTCTGACCGAGGTCGAAGGCGAAGATCAGGTAGATGATGTACAGCAGACCGTGGGTCTGCGACACCACGAACGTGACGTCCGCCCCGGTGTCGAAGCCGTACTTGAACACCATGCAGGTGCTCAGTACCAGCAGCATCACGGCGGTGACGAGAGCCATCACCCGGTAGCGCGTCAGGACACTCCGCTTCATGCCCCGAGCGTATCGGCACCAACCGGGCCGATCCCCATCGGGGCCACCCGCGGCCCGCGGGGTCATCCCTCGTCGAAGTCCCCCGCGGCGACCCGCAGCGGACGCAGCAGGGCGAAGATCTCGCGGCATTCCTCGTCGTCGTAGGCCCCGAGACCGAAATCGGTGCCCATCAGCGCCGCGGTCGCCCGGTCGCAGACCTCGCGCCCCTTGTCGGTGATGGAGGCGAGGGTGCCGCGGCCGTCGTTGGGGTTGGGGCGCTTGGTCGCGAGCCCCGCCCGCACCAGACGGTCGACGGTGTTGGTGACCGATGTCGGGTGGACCATGAGCCGCTCGCCGATCTTGGACATCGGCAGCTCGCCCGCCTTGCTGAAGGTCAGCAGGACCAGGGCCTCGTACCGGGCGAACGTCAGCCCGAAGGGGCGGACCGTGGCGTCCACCTCGGCCAGCAGGATCTGGTGCGCCCGCATGATCGAGGTGATCGCCGCCATCGGCGGTGCGGCTCCCCAGCGCCGCTGCCACAGCACGTCGGCGCGCGCGATCGGGTCGAAGGAGAGGCTCAGCGGTTTCGGCACGGCGCCGACCCTACCGGCTGGTCACAACCGGGCAAGGCCCGTCTCGGCAGGCGACCGCACGGGCGCCGAACCGCTGGTGGGAGCGGTGTGCCGCCCGCCGGCGAGGGGCGCGCGGCACACCGTTCCGTGCGCCCCCGGGGCGCACGGCGGAGTCGTCAGGCGCGGACCGGGTCGCCGTCGGCGGGCCGGGGGTCGGCGGCGTCGGGGACCGCGGCGAGGGCGGCCTCCTCACGACGCAGCCGCCGCTCGGCGAAGAACCCGCCGGTGGGGACGACAGCCATCACGAAGTACCAGACGGCGGTCCCGAACGACCAGCGCGTGCGGTTCCACGCGTCGAGCCAGAGCACCGCGTAGACGACGAAGAGGAGGCCGTGGACGGCACCGAGGACCGGGACGGCGTCGAAGTCGGTGGTGCGACGCAGCACGGAGGCCACGAGGAGCAGCAGGAAGGAGATCGCCTCGGGGGCGGACACCAGCCGGAGGCGGCGGAGGGCGGCGGCGGTCTTCTGGTCCATCAGGTTCGACACTCCCATGTGAATGCATGCACAAGCTCCGCCAGTGTGGCACGCTCCGCGCCCGCGAGGGCCGCCGGGTCTCCCGCCACGACCCCGCGCCGTCCCACGCGCCCCGGGGTCCGTGGCCCCTCCGGCAACCGCGCGGCGCCCCGGCTCCGATCCGCGAGGTCACGGCCGGCACGGCCTAGAGTTGAGGGCATGGAGACCGAAACGGACGCGCGCTGGCTGACGGATGACGAGCAGCGCGTCTGGCGTACCCATCTCGACGTCAGCAAGCTGCTGATGTACCAGCTGGAGCGGGACATCCAGCCCTACGGGCTGACGATGAACGACTACGAGATCCTGGTCAACCTCTCCGAGGCCCCGGAGCAGCGGATGCGGATGAGCGACCTGGCGACCGCGACCCTCCAGTCCAAGAGCCGCCTCTCCCACCAGATCACCCGCATGGAGCGCGCCGGCCACGTCCGCCGCGAGAACTGCGACTCCGACCGCCGGGGCCTGTTCGCCGTGCTGACCGAGGAGGGCTGGCAGACCATGCGGCAGGTGGCGCCGCACCACGTCGAATCGGTCCGTGAGCACTTCATCGACCGGCTCTCCCCCGAGGAGCTGCGCGCACTGCACGACTCGCTGCGCCCGATCGCGGAGAAGCTCCGGGTGCGACGCGGCCGGACCTGACCCGACCGACACCGCGACCGGCGACCCGCGACCCGCGACCGGCGAAACTCAAGCGACCACTTGACTGTGTCGGACCCGCCCCCGACACTTAAGCACATGCTTAACGAAGAGGAGCAGCTGGACCTCGTCTTCCGCGCCCTGGCGGACCGGACCCGCCGCGGTCTCGTCGAGCGGCTGGTCAGGGGCCCGGCCTCGGTCAGCGAACTCGCCGCGCCGCTGCCGATGTCGTTGGCGGCGGTGGTCCAGCACCTCCGAGTGCTGGAGACCGCCGGCATCGTCCGCTCCGAGAAGGTCGGCCGCGTCCGCACCTGCGCCATCGCCCCCGACCCGCTCCGCACCGGCGAGAGCTGGCTCAGTGACCGGCGCACCGGTTGGGAGACCCGGCTGGACGCGCTCGGCGCCCTGATCGACTCCCCCGGCCACAACCCCCCCGGCCAGGACACCCCGGTCAGGGGACCGAACACCGTCGAAGGGACACCGTCATGAACGTCGTCCACACCACCTTCAGCCTGGAACGCACCTTCACCGCCACCCCCGCGCGCGTCTTCGCGGCGTGGTCGGACCCCGTCGCCAAGGCTCGCTGGTTCGGTTCCGGCGAGGGCCACGAGCTGGACTTCCGCCCCGGGGGACACGAGCGGACGCACGGCACCGGCTCCGGCGGGGAGGCACTCGCCTTCGCCTCGGTCTACCACGACGTCGTCGAGGGCGAGCGGATCGTGTACGCCTCGACCCTGACCACCGACGGGGCCCTGGCCACCGTCTCCACCACCACGGTCGAGTTCGCGCCGGACGGCGGCGGCACCCGCCTCACCCTGACGGAGCAGGCGACGTTCCTCGACGGTCGCGAGGAGCCGGAATGGCGACGGCACGGCACCGCCTGCTGGCTCGACGCCCTCGGCTCGGAGCTCGACGGCCGGGCCTGATCCGACACACCGCCACCGCGCCGTCAGCCGGTTCGGGCCCCGGCGGGCCGGGGCGGCGGCCCCGGCGAGCGGCGGTCAGACCTCGACCGGACCGTCCGCCTCCTGCGGCGGCAGCAGCCCGGGGACGCGCAGCACGAACAGCGCCCCGCCCTCCCGGGCCTCGCCGACCTCCAGCGTCCCGCCGTGGCGTTGCGCGACGTCCCGGGCGATGGCGAGACCCAGACCGGCGCCACCGGCGTCCCGGCTGCGCGCCTCGTCCAGGCGTACGAAGCGCTGGAAGATCTTCTCCCGCTCCTCGGCGGGCACGCCCCCACCGTCGTCCGCCACCTCCACGACCCCCTGCCCGCCCTCGGCCCGCACCGAGACCCGGACGCGGGAGGCGGCGTGGCGCTCGGCGTTGTCGAGCAGGTTGACCAGCACGCGTTCCACCATCCCCGCCGAGCCGGGGACGGCCGCCGGCTCCAACCGGTCGGCGGTCACCGTGATCGGCGCTTCCGCCGTGTTGCGCGCCGTCCCCCGGTTCTCCACCTGTTCCGCGACCAGCTCCGCCAGCTCGACCCGACCGCTGCCTACGGGCCGCTCCCCCGCGTCGAGCCGCGCCAACAGCAGCAGGTCCGCGGCGAGGGTCTGGAGTCGGACGGTGTCCTTGACCGCGCCGGACAGGTCCAGCAGCTCGGGGTGGGCCGCTCCCACCTCCAGCTGGGTACGCAGCGAGGCGATGGGGCTGCGCAGCTCGTGGGAGGCGTCGGCGACGAACCGCCGCTGGCGGTCCACCGACGCCTCCAGCACGGACAGCGTCTCATTCGTGGTGTCGGCCAGCCGCCCGATCTCGTCGCGCGCGGACGGCTCGGGGACCCGGCGGGAGAGGTCCTCGCTGTGGGTGATCGTGGCGAGTTCGCGGCGGATGCCCTCGACCGGGCGCAGCGCCCACCAGGTCACCAGCCAGGTCACTCCCGCGACGACGAGCAACAGCGGCGGGAAGCCGGTGAGCAGCGAGGAGCGCACCGAGGCGAGCGCGGTCTGCCCGACCTGGACCGACGCCCCGGCATGGACCGTGACCTCCAGGTCGTCCGGGGTCTCCGCCTCGATCGCCGCGAAGCGGTAGTCGCCCGGCTCGCCGTTGACCAGCGCGACCCCGTCGAACATCCGCACCTCGTCCCCGACCGCGCCACTGCCGTCATCGTCGTCGTCATCGTCGAGGTCGGGCCAGGGCACCGGGTCCACGGACTCGGTCCCGGTGCCGCGCACCGCCTCCAGCCCGGGGCTGACGGCCCGCACGATGCCGTCCTCGTCGACGACCTGGACGGGACGGTCGGTGTCCAGCTCCAGCTCGTCGAAGTCGCCACCGGTGGCGAGCTGGACGGCGATCCCGCGGGCGGTGTTCTCCGCCTGGAGGTCCACCTGGTCGGTGAGGTTCTGCCGCAGCGCCTGGAGCATCAGCAGTGCCGCCGCCAGCAGCGCCACGGCCACCACGGCGGTCGCGCCCAGCGCGGTGCGGGTCTTCACGGCGCGAGCCGGTAGCCCGCGCCGCGGACGGTGTGGATCAGGCCGGGGCCGAGCTTCCGTCGCAGCGCGCTGACGTAGACCTCGACGATGTTGGGGTCGCCGTCGTAGGCGAAGTCCCAACCGTGTTCGAGGATCTCGGACTTGGAGACCACCTCGCCGCCGCGGGTGGCCAGTTGCTCCAGCACGGTGTACTCCTTCGCGGTCAGCGCGACCTCGCGGTCCGCGCGGGTGACCCGGCGCGTGCCGCGGTCGATCTCCAGGTCGCCGACGCGCAGCCGGGGCGCGGCCCCGGCCGACGCGCGCCGCCGCAGCAGCGCGCGGACGCGGGCGAGGAGGACCACGTAGGAGAACGGTTTGGTGAGGTAGTCGTCGGCTCCGGTGTCGAGCCCCTCCGCCTCGTCGTACTCGCCGTCCTTGGCGGTGAGCATCAGCACCGGGGTCTCGTTGCCGGCCGCGCGCAGCGCGGCGCAGACCCGGTAGCCGTTGAGGCCGGGCAGCATGATGTCCAGGATGACCAGGTCGTAGTCGAACTCGGTCGCCCGGTGCAGCCCGTCGGTGCCGTTGTGCACCACGTCCACGGCGAATCCCTCGGCCCCCAGCCCCGCGGCCAGCGAGGCGGCGAGCCGCTGTTCGTCCTCCACTATCAGCACGCGCATGGGGCAAGCTTCGCACCTGGCACCTGAAGGCTTCTTCAGGTGACTTCAGGCTCCCTTCAGGAAGCCTCCGCCACTGTTGTGTTCGTACCGCACCGACCAGGGGAGGAACCCGTCATGAAGCGCAGCACCGTCGTCGCCGCCATCGCCGTCGCCGCCGTCATCGGAGGTGGCACCGTCGCAGGGGCCGCCATGTCCAGCGGCGGTTCCGAGCCCAGTGCCGCGGCCCAGGAACTGCGGGCGGAGTCGAGCTCGCAGGAGAACCCCTCCCCCGGCGGAACCACGGCCACCGACGACCGCGACGACCAGGACGACGACCGCGACGACACCGGCAAGGGCGCCGGGAGCGACGCGGCCGGGAGCCCGGAGCCGGCCGCCACCGGCGTCGCCGACCAGGTGATCCGCACGGCGCTGGAGGCCGTCCCCGGCCACGTGGTCGAGCTGGACCTCGACCGTGACGACAAGCACTGGGACGTCGAGGTGGCGGGTGAGGACGACCGCGAGCACGAGCTGGAGATCAGCCTCGACGGCGGCAAGGTGCTCCACCACGAGCAGGACCGCGACGACGACGCGCGTGAGAAGGTGAAGGTGCTATCCGGCGGCTCCGTCTCGGCCGCCGACGCCGTCCGGATCGCCGAGGAGCACGTCGCCGGGCAGGTCAAGGACCTCGACCTGGACAAGGACGACCGGGTCTGGGACGTGGAGCTGCGCGCCGAGGACGGCAGCGAGTGGGAGCTGGAGATCGACCTGAACTCCGGTGACGTCCGCAACGTCGAGCGCGACGACGACCGCGACGACGACTGAGTCGGCCGCCGCGCAGTCGCGGCGCACCGCACTGGTCTTCCGTCGGACGTGAGAGCGACCGGCGGGGGTAGGGGGCTGGGGAGTCCCCGAAATCACAGCCGGTGGCGTCGGTCCCTCGGGACCGGCGCCACCGGTGTGCGTGCTGCCGTGCGGCGAGCGCCCGAAGCGGGTCGGCGGCGCGACGTCTCGGTCCGTCCGGCTCCGGTCCGTCCGGCTCCGGCCGGTCAGCTCCGGCCGGTCAGCTCCGCCACCAGCTGGTCGGCGGCCGTGTACGGGTCGAGCGCGCCGGCGGCGATCCGCGCGCCGAGGGCGCCCAGTCGGCGGTCCTCGCGGAGGTCGCCGATCCGTTCGCGGAGCGCGGTGACGGCGATCGCCTCCACCTCGCGCGCGGCGCGGTCGGCGCGGCGCCGGTCGAGTACGCCGTGCTCCGCCATCCAGGCGTGGTGCTTCTCCAGCGCCTCCACCACCTCGTCGACGCCCTCGGCGCGGGCCGCCACGGTCTTGACGATCGAGGGTCGCCAGTCGCCCGGCTCCCGGGCCTCGCCCAGCCCGAGCATGTGGTTCAGCTCCCGGACGGTGGCGTCGGCCCCGTCCCGGTCGGCCTTGTTGACGACGAAGACGTCACCGATCTCCAGGATCCCCGCCTTGGCGGCCTGAATGCCGTCCCCCGCCCCGGGGGCGAGCAGCACCACCGAGGTGTCCGCCTGCGAGGCGATGTCCACCTCGGACTGCCCGACGCCGACGGTCTCCACCAGGACCACGTCGCACCCGGCGGCGTCCAGCACACGCACCGCCTGGGGCGCCGCCCACGACAGGCCGCCCAGGTGGCCGCGGGTCGCCATGGAGCGGATGTACACGCCGGAGTCGGAGGCGTGCTCCCCCATCCGGATGCGGTCGCCGAGGAGCGCGCCGCCCGAGAACGGCGAGGACGGGTCGACCGCCAGCACGCCGACGCGCTTGCCGCGCTTCCGGTAGGCCGTCACCAGCGCCGACGTCGAGGTCGACTTGCCGACCCCGGGTGGGCCGGTGAGCCCCACCACGTAGGCGTGGCCGGAGTGGGGGGCGAGGGCGGCCATCACCTCGCGCAGCTGCGGTGACGCCCCCTCGACCAGGGAGATCAGCCGGGCCACCGCGCGGGGCTGGCCCTGTCGTGCCCGGTCGACGAGATCGGGGACGTCTGGCGCCATCGGTCGTGCTCCTTCGTGGATGTGGTCTCTGGGGGCCTCCCCCCCTGCTGCGGCGCTCCACACGCGAACGCCGCGCCGGAGCGCACGCACCGGCGGGCCTGCCTGCCGGTGCGTGCGCGCTCGGCCCGCCGGTGGTTCAGCGGCGCGGCACGCGCAGTACCAGGGCGTCGCCCTGGCCGCCGCCGCCGCAGAGCGCGGCGGCGCCGGTGCCGCCGCCACGGCGGGCCAGCTCCAGCGCCAGGTGCAGCACCAGTCGTGCGCCGGAGGCGCCGATCGGGTGGCCCAGCGCGATGGCACCACCGTTCACGTTCACCCGTTCGTGGGAGACGCCGAGGTCCTTCATCGACTGCACGGCCACCGCGGCGAACGCCTCGTTGATCTCGATGAGGTCGAGCTCCTCGACGCCGATGCCCTCCTTGCCCAGCGCGTGGCGGATGGCGTTGGAGGGCTGGGACTGGAGCGAGTTGTCCGGCCCGGCCACGTTGCCGTGCGCCCCGATCTCCGCGATCCACTCCAGGCCGAGCGCCTCGGCGCGGGCCTTCGACATCACGACCACCGCGGCGGCGCCGTCGGAGATCTGCGAGGAGGAGCCCGCGGTGATGGTGCCGTCGGCAGCGAACGCGGGGCGCAGCCGCGCCAGCGACTCGACGGTGGTTCCCGGGCGGATTCCCTCGTCCTCCGCCACGACCACCGGGTCGCCCTTGCGCTGCGGGACGGAGACCGGGGTGATCTCCGCGTCGAAGAGCCCCTTCTCACGGGCGGCGGCGGCCCGCTGGTGGGAGAGGGCCGCCACGGCGTCCTGCTCCTCGCGCTCCAGTCCGAGCCGGGTGTTGTGACGCTCCGTCGACTCACCCATGGCCACGTCGTCGTAGGCGTCGGTGAGGCCGTCGTGGGCCATGTGGTCCAGCACCTCGATGGCGCCGTACTTGTGGCCGGTGCGCGAACCGGGCAGCAGGTGGGGCGCGTTGCTCATCGACTCCTGGCCGCCGGCGACGACCACGTCGAACTCGCCGGCGCGGATCAGCTGGTCGGCGAGCGCGATGGCGTCCAGACCGGAGAGGCAGACCTTGTTGACGGTGAGCGCCGGGACGTTCATGGGGATGCCCGCGTGCACGGCCGCCTGGCGTGCCGGGAGCTGGCCCGCGCCCGCCTGGAGCACCTGTCCCATGATCACGTACTGCACCTGGTCGCCGCCGATGCCGGCGCGCTCCAGGGCTGCCCGGATGGCGGTGCCGCCCAGCTGGGCGGCGGAGAACGGCGACAGCGAGCCGAGCAGGCGGCCCATCGGCGTCCTTGCGCCCGAGACGATCACGGAGGTGGTCATGTGTGCGGCTCCCTGGGGACGCGGTGAACGAGGGTTCACTGCGAGGGTACTGAGCGGCGGGATGGCGGTCATCGGCCGGTGGATGTGACGCGGCGCACGTTGGGTCGTCACACGTTGCGCGCGCGCCCCGCCGGCGCTGGACTGGACAGATGCTCACACGAATCGATCACATCGGGATCGCCTGCCGTGACCTCGACGCCACCGTCGAGTTCTACCGTGCCACCTACGGCTTCGAGGTCCACCACTCGGAGGTCAACGAGGAGCAGGGCGTCCGCGAGGCGATGCTGCGCATCAACGGGACCGACGACGGCGGCTCCTCCTGGATCCAGCTGCTGGAGCCGATCCGCGAGGACTCCCCCGTCGCGAAGTGGCTGGCGAAGAACGGCGAGGGCGTGCACCACATCGCCTTCGGCACCGCCGACGTCGACGGCGCCGCACGGACGGTCGGCGACCGGGGGGTGCGCGTGCTCTACGACGAGCCCCGGCGCGGATCCATGGACTCACGCATCACCTTCCTGCACCCCAAGGACTGCCACGGCGTCCTCACCGAGCTGGTGACGGCCGCGCAGGACACCCCCGAGGACCCCGGACACGGGTGACCGCCCCGGGCCGGCGCTCCCGGTGTCCGGGGGGGCGCGGCCCGGCGCTCCGCCCGTCGTGGGGACGGCGGCCCGCACCGGCGCGCGGCGGAAACGACCGGTCCGTACCGGCCCGGTGGGCCACTTCGGGACGCTCCCCACTGACGCCCGTCCCCGCGGCCGGTAGAGTGGCGGGGCCGGGGCGCTGGGCTGCTCGCGCTGTCCCGGAATCGGCCGATGAGCCGGCTTCCGCGCGGGGCGATGCCAGCGCGGGCGGCCGGATCTCCATGACGACCAGGGGACGGATGGGACCGCGGAGTGCGGGACTACGACCGCAACGAGGCTGACGACGCCCTCTCGCTGTTCGAAGCCGATATGAAGCGGCTGAAGAAGGAGCGGGACAAGGCCGTCGATCACGCCGACGACCTCGGCTACCAGATCGAGGTACTGCGCTCCAAGCTGCATCATGCTCGGCGCGCCCTGTCCCTGCGCCCGGCCTACGGTGACGCGCACGCGCACGCCGAACAGCTGCTGCGCAACGCGCAGCACCAGGCCGACCAGATGCGCATCGACGCGGAGCACGAACTCCGCGAGGCGCGCGCGCAGAACCAGCACGTCCAGCAGGAACGGGCGGAGCTGCGGTCGCGCATGGAGAGCGAGCTGCACAGCGAGTCCGTGACCCGCCGCCAGCGGCTGGACGAGGAACTCGCCGAGCGCCGCGCCACGGTCGAGGCACACGTCAGCGAGAACGTCGCCTGGGCCGAGCAGGTCCGGGCGCGGACCGAGGCGCAGGCCCGGCGGCTGATGGAGGAGACCCGCGCCGAGGCCGAGCGGACGATGACACAGGCCCGGGGTGAGGCGCAGCGGGTCACCGAGGAGACCCGACACCGCCTCAGCTCCGACGCCGAGTCCGCCCGTTCGGAGGCGGAGGAGCTGGTCCGGCGCGCCCGCGCCGAGGCGGAGCGGTTGCTCACCTCCGCCCGTGAGCAGTCGCAGAAGGCCAACGAACATGCCGCGGTGCTCCGCTCCACCAGCACCAGCGACGCCGAGGACCGCCGCCGCGAGGCCGCGACCCTCACCCGCCGTGCGGAGGAGCAGCAGGCGGAGGCCGAGCGGGCGCTGACCGCCGCTCGCGAGGAGGCGGAGCGGCTCGTCACCGAGGCCGCCGAGGAGGCCGACAAGCGCCGCTCCTCGGCCGAGGCCGCCTACGACCAGCGCGCCGCGACAGCGAAGGCCGAGATCGCCCGCCTGGTCGGCGAGGCGACCAAGGACGCCGAGGCCCGCAAGGAAGAGGCGGAGCAGCTCCTGGCGGACGCCCGGGAGAAGTCCGACCGCATGGTCGCGGAGGCCACCGAGCAGGCCCGCGCCAAGACGGCCGAGGAGTCCGCCGGCCAGCTGGCCGAGGCGTCGCGCAACGCCGAGGAGATCCTCAACAAGGCGGCGGACGAGGCCCGCGAGACCAAGCGGGCGGTGGCCGAGGAGGTCGAGCGCCTCCGGTCGGAGGCCGAGGCGGAGGCCGACCGGCTCCGCGCCGAGGCGCACGACACCGCCGAGCAGCTGCGCGGCACGGCGCAGGACGACACCGAGGAGTACCGCGCCAAGACCGTCGAACTCCAGGAGGAGGCACGGCGGTTGCGCGGCGAGGCCGAGCAGCTGCGCGCGGAGGCCGTCACCGAGGGCGATCGCATTCGCTCCGAGGCGCGCCGCGACTCGGTACAGCAGATCGAGGAAGCAGCCGCCCGCGCCGAGGAGTTGATGGCGAAGGCCGCCTCGGAGGCGGAGGAGACCCGTTCCGCCGCGACGGCCGAGGGCGAGCGGGCGCGGGCCGAGGCGGCGGAGCGGGCCACGGCGCTGCGCACCCAGGCCGAGGGGGCACTGGCCGCGGCGCGCGCCGAGGTCGAGGAGCTGCTCGCGGAGGCGGTGGCCCGAACGGAGGCGGCCGAGACCGCCGCCGCGGAGACCGCCGAACGACTGGTCGCGGAGGCGCGTGAGACGTCCCGTCAGGAGCAGGAGGCTGCAGCCGAGGAGCTGGAGCGGCTGCGGAACGCGGCCGAGGAACGCGTCACCGGCGCCGAAGAGGCGCTGTCCACCGCCCGCGAGGAGGCCGAACAGCTCCGCGCCGAGGCGACGACCGAGGCGGCACGGACCCGCGAGGAGGCGGTCGAGGCCGCCCGCGCCCTGTCGGAGTCCACCGAGGAGGAGTCCCGGCGGCTGCGCGAGGAGGCAGCCCCCGACGCCGCCCGGTACCGCGCCGAGGCGGACGACCTCGCGGTGCGGCTGCGGGGCGAGGCCACCAGCGAGGCGGAGCGGCTGCGGCAGGAGGCACGGGACGCCGCGGACCAGGTCCGCACCGACGCCGACGCCGCTGCCGAGCGGACCGCGGGCGAGGCGGCGGAGGCACTGGCCGCCGCGCAGGAGGAGGCGGCGCGGCTGCGCAAGGAGGCGGCCGGTCTGCTGGAGGAGGCGCGCGAGGAGGCGCACCAGGAACGCACCGCCGCCCGCGAGCAGAGCGAGCACCTGCTGGCCGGGGCCCACACGGCGAAGGCCGAGGCGGAGCAGCGCGCGGAGGAGCTGGTCTCCGCCGCGGAGGCACGCGCCCACGAGATCCGCGACGCGGTCTCCGGGCTGCGGGAGGATGCCGAGCGCGACATCGCCGCGCTGCGCTCCGCCGCCGAGGACGAGGCCGCCGCGACCCGGCGCGCCGCCGTGGAGGAGAAGGAGGCCGCCTCGGCGTTGGCCGAGCGCACCGTGCGGGACGCCTTCGAGGAGTCGGAGCGACTGCGCACCAGCGCCGAGGAGGTCATGGAGCGCGCCCGCCACGAGGCCGACGCGCTGCGCGACACCGCCCGCGAGGAGGCGGCCCGCCGCCGCACCGAGGCGGCCGGGCAGGCGGACGAGTTGGTGACGCGCGCCCAGGAGGAGGCCGAGCGGCTCACCGGGGACGCGACGCGGAGCGCCGAGGAGTTGGTCACCGGCGCGCGCGAGGAGGCGCTGCGGACCACCGCCGGCGCCGAGGAGCAGTCGGACGCCATGGTGGGCGCCGCCCGCCGGCAGGCGGAACGGCTCACCGAGGAGGCCCGCGCGGAGGGACGGGACGTCGTCGAGCAGGCGCGGACCGACGCCAACACGCTGCTGGAGGAGGCCCGGCGCGACGCCGCGGCCATACGCGAACGGGCCGAGGAGCTGCGGGAGCGCACCGAGACGGAGACCGCCGAGCTGCACGAGCGGGCACGACGCGAGTCGGCCGAACAGGCGCGCGCCGCCGGGGAGCGGGTGGACCGGCTCGTCCGCGCCGCCGAGGAGCAGCGCGAGGAGGCCCGGGCGGCGGCCGAGAAGGTCAGGAGCGACGCCGACACCGAGGCGGGCAAGGTCCGAATCGCCGCGGTGAAGAAGGCCGAGGGTCTGCTCAAGGAGGCCGAGGCGAAGCGGTCGTCCATCGTGCGGGAGGCCGAGGAGCTGCGCGCCGAGGCGCAGAAGGAAGCCACGAGCACGGTCGAGGACGGGAAGCGGGAGCTGGACAAGCTGTCCCGGCGGCGTGCCGACATCAACGCCGAGATCTCCCGCGTCCAGGACGTGTTGGAGGCGCTGGAGGGGTTCGAGTCGCCCGGCGGCGGCAAGGGGGCCAAGGGCGGCAAGGGCGGCAAGAACGCCCGGGGCGGCGGCAAGGGCGACGGGGAGAACGACGCCGGGGGCGGTTCCGGCCGCGCCGTGGGCGCGGGCTCCGGCCAGGGCAAGCGCTCGGGCGGCTGACGCCCCGCCGGGAACCCCCCGCGCGCACGCCCGGCGCACACGCGCATCGGCCCCGGACGGGCGCGTGTCCCGCCGGACCGACGGGTGTGACCGGTGGGGCCGCCGTGACAGGTGGGGCGCGGGCGGGTGTAGCGGGTCGCGCCCGCCCGGGCGCACGCTCCGGCGGGGACCGCCACCTGTTCGGCAATGCCACTCTTTCGAGGGACAGGCCGCACATTCTCTTCGGAGAACTCGTCATCGACTCGAAGACACGCCGGTTCGCCCCCTAGGATTCACCCCGGGGGCTGTTCCGAGTGTGGTCCGGCCGGGCGCACTCTGAGACAGCCGCTTGTCCGCCTCACCCGTCTCATCCGACAGGAACCCCATGAGCGATCCATCGTCCCCGTACGGCTTCGAGTTCGTGCGGCGCGGCTACGACAAGATCCAGGTCAACGAGCGCATGGCCGAGCTCACCGAACAGCTGAAGGAGAAGCAGCAGTCGATCGAGACGCTCAACAAGCGCGTCCAGGAGCTCTACGCCCAGTCCGCGGAGGAGCAGCAGGAGTCCGAGCCGTCGTACGCGGGCCTGGGCGCCCGCGTCGAGAAGATCCTCCGCCTCGCGGAGGAGGAGGCGACGGCCGTCAGCGATGACGCCCGTCGCGCCGCGGAGAAGCTCCGCGACCTGGCCGAGCAGCAGGCGCAGCAGATGCGCAAGGAAGCCGACACCTACGCCGCGGACGCCAAGGCGCGCTCCGAGGCCGAGGGTCAGCACATCATCGACCAGGCCAACAGCAACGCCGCCGCCCTCCGGGCGGACGCGGAGAAGGACGCGCAGGCCAAGCGCGAGGAGGCCGACGCCCTCTTCGAGGACACCCGCGCCAAGGCCGCGCAGGCCGCCGCCGACTTCGAGACCAACCTCGCGAAGCGTCGGGAGCAGTCCGAGCGGGACCTCGCCGCCCGGCAGGCCAAGGCCGAGAAGCGTCTCGCGGAGATCGAGCACCGCGCGGAGCAGCTGCGGCTGGAGGCGGAGAAGCTCCGTACGGACGCCGAGCGCCGCGCGCGTCAGACGGTCGAGACCGCCCAGCGCCAGGCCGAGGACATCGTCGCCGACGCCAACGCGAAGGCGGACCGGGCCCGCAGCGAGTCCGAGCGTGAGCTGGCGGCGCTGAAGAACCGCCGCGACTCGATCAACAACCAGCTCACCAACGTGCGCGAGATGCTGGCCACCCTCACCGGTGCCCAGGCCGCCGCCTCGGTCAACCTCATCGACGACGACGACGAGACCGACGGCGAGGACTCCCGCGCCGGCGTCCCCGCGCAGCAGAGCCGCTGAGTCGAGTTGTCGGGGCTCCCACCCGCCCCGCTCACCCGCTCGGAGCAACGCCCCCCGTCAGCGATGGCGGGGGGCGTCGTGCGTGTCTAGCGTCGCTGCCATGATCGAGTTGGACGGGTTGACCAAGCGGTACGGCCACAAGACGGCCGTGGAGGACCTCACCTTCACGGTGCGGCCGGGGATCGTGACGGGCTTTCTGGGGCCCAACGGCGCGGGCAAGTCGACCACGATGCGGATGATGCTCGGCCTGGACCGCCCGACCGCCGGCAGGGTCCGGATCGACGGCCGGCGCTACGACCAGCTCCAGGAACCGCTGCACGAGGTCGGGGCGCTGCTGGAGGCCAAGGCGGTGCACCCGGGCCGGACGGCCCGCAACCACCTGCGCTGCCTGGCGTACTCCAACGGGATCCCGGAGCGCCGGGTGGGCGAGGTGCTGGAGCTCGTCGGCCTCAGCGGGGTCGCGGACAAGCGCCCCAAGGGGTTTTCGCTCGGCATGGGGCAGCGGCTCGGCATCGCCAGCGCGCTGCTGGGCGACCCGCGGATCCTGATGTTCGACGAGCCGGTCAACGGCCTCGACCCCGAGGGCATCCACTGGGTGCGGACCATGATGCGCCATCTCGCCGGTGAGGGCCGGACCGTGTTCGTCTCCAGCCACCTGATGAGCGAGATGGCGCTCACCGCCGACCACCTCATCGTGATCGGCCAGGGGAAGCTGCTGGCGGACACCTCGATGAACGCGTTCATCCGGGAGAACTCGCGCAGCTACGTGCTGCTGCGGTCGCCCGAGCCGGAGCGGCTGCGCGAGGCCCTCGCGGCGGCCGGCCACCGCGCGGCTGCCGGAGCGGACGGCGGACTGGAGGTCGACGGCGCGGACGCCGCCGAGCTGGGCGAGGCCGCCGCCGCCGCGGGAGTGACGCTGCACGAGCTGAGTCCGCGGCAGGCTTCGTTGGAGGAGGCGTTCATGCAGCTCACCCACGAGTCGGTCGAGTACCACGGCCGGGCGCAACCGCCGGGCGGACCGCCGCCCGGCGGGGAGGGCCCCGGCTGGGGCCCGGGCTCCGGTGGGGCGGGCGCTCGGGGCGGGGAGGGCTGAGCCGTGGCGAGCAACGGACGTGTCCTGCATTCGGAGTGGACGAAGATCCGCTCGGTGCGGTCGACGGTGTGGACGCTCGCGGCGGCCCTGGTGGTCACCGTCGGGCTGGGTGTGCTGATCTGCCTGCTGGTCCGCAACACCTACGACGACCTCTCGCCCACCGACCGGGCGACCTTCGACGCGACGATGACCAGCTTCGCCGGCATGACGCTCGGGCAGCTGGCGATGATCGCCTTCGGGATCCTGGTGATCTCCAACGAGTACAGCACGGGGATGATCCGGGCCTCGCTGGCGGCGGTGCCGCAGCGCGGCGTGCTGATGGCGGCGAAGGTGGCGGTGGCGACGCTGCTGGCGCTGGTCGTCGGGATGATCACCGCGTTCGCCGCGTACTTCCCCGGCCAGGCGGTGCTGGGTTCCCGGCTGGCCTCCGGCATCGGTGACCCCGGCGTACTGCGGGCGGTGGTGGGGGCCGGGCTCTACATGACGCTGATCGCGGTCTTCGCGATGGGCGTGACCTGGGTGCTGCGCAGTCCGATGCTCGCCTTCGGCATCCTCATCCCGTTCTTCTTCATGATCTCCGGCATCCTGTCGGCGGTGTCGGCCACCCGGAAGCTCTCCTACTGGCTCCCGGACCAGGCGGGGTCGATGATCATGTCGGTGGTGACGCCGAGCCAGGAGCGGCCCTACGGGCCGTGGGGCGGCATGGCGATCATGGCCGCCTGGGCGGTGGCGGCGCTGCTGGCCGGCTATCTGACGCTGCGCCGCCGCGACGCCTGACCCGCCCGCCGAGCCGCCGGGCCCGTCTCGTGTCGGGTCGGCGGCCCGGACTGTCCGGCGGCACGCCCGCACCGACACCCGGAATCCGAACACACGGACGGTAAGGTGCGAGTCCTCCGGGGGTGCGGGACCGACTGACGGCGCCCCCACTCGATACTGATCTGGGGCGGACGATGATCGAGGCAGTCGGCCTGACGAAGAGCTACGGCGACAAGACGGCCGTGCAGGACCTGACCTTCCGGGTGCGACCCGGGAAGGTCACCGGCTTCCTCGGCCCGAACGGCGCCGGGAAGTCCACCACCATGCGGATGATCCTGGGCCTGGACGAGCCGTCCGGCGGCAGCGTGACCGTGGCGGGCCATCCGTACCGCAAGCTGCCCAACCCACCGCGTACGGTCGGGGCGCTGCTCGACGCCGGTGCCAAACACGGTGGGCGCAGCGCCCGGAACCACCTGCTGTCGCTCGCCCAACTCGCCGGGATACCCGCTTCCCGGGTGGACGAGGTACTCGACCTCGTGGGGCTGACCTCCGTGGCCGGGAAGCGGTCGGGCGGTTTCTCCCTGGGCATGGGGCAGCGGCTCGGCATAGCGGCGGCACTGCTGGGCGACCCCCGTGTGCTGCTCTTCGACGAGCCGGTCAACGGCCTCGACCCGGAGGGCATCCGCTGGGTCCGCGACCTGATGAAGCGGCTCGCCGCCGAGGGGCGGACGGTGTTCGTCTCCAGCCACCTGATGAGCGAGATGGCGCTCACCGCCGACCACCTCATCGTGATCGGCCGCGGTCGGTTGATGGCCGACATGCCGGTGCAGGACTTCATCGTCCAGAACTCGACGAGCTTCGCCCGGGTACGGGTTGCCGACGTCGGGCAGCGCGACGCGCTCACCTCGCTGCTGACCGGTGCGGGCGCGCAGGTGTTCCCGGAGGAGGCGGGCACCCTGAAGGTCGTCGGTCTCGAACTGCCGCAGATCAGCGACATCGCCTTCGAGGCGGGCGTCCGGCTGTGGGAGCTCTCCCCGCACCACGCCTCGCTGGAGGAGGCGTACATGCGCATGACGCAGGGCGCGGTCGACTTCCGCGCCGGCGGGGCGCAGCAGCCGGGAACCGGACCCGCCCCGGCGTTCGGCACCGGTGCTCCCCCCGGCCCGCCGGTGCCACCGGACCACGGCCAACCGCAGCAGCAGCCGTACGGCGCGCAGCCCCCGTCCTTCGTCCAGCCGCAGGAGAACGCCCGATGAGCACCCCGCCGCCCCCTGCCGGTCCGCCGCAGCCCGATCACGCCCCGCAGGCCCGGGACCCACGGCTGGCGCCGCGATGGTGGGCAGCAGGACCACCCCGAGCATGACGGTGATCGCGCCCGCCGAGGAGCGCAGCAGCGAGCCCATCGCCAGCCCGAGCAGTCCCAGCAGGGTGACGTAGAGGGCGA
>NZ_JAAVJB010000279.1 GCF_012034385.1 Streptomyces spiramenti | reverse complement strand
GTCGTACCCGGGCCCGCTCGCGTCCGGGGGCCCGGTGCGACCGCTCCGGTCCGCGGGGCGGTCGGCGGCCGGAGCGGACTCGCCGCGCCGGGTGTCCCGCGCGGTGCTGTCCGTCCGGTTCGGGAGCGTGTCGGGCTCGGGGCCGTGCGCTCCGGCGCCGCCCTCGGCGGAGCCGGGGACCGCGTCGGCGGCGGGGACCGCGTCGGCGGCGGGGACAGCGTCGGCAGCGGGGACAGCGTCGGCAGCGAGGACGGTCCAGGGTGGCGCGAACGGCATCCGGCCCGCGCGGACGACCGCCGACTCGGCCCGTGCGGCGAGCTCCGCGACGGCGTCCGCCAGCGCCCCCGGCCCGCCGTCCGGGGCTGCGGGAGCGTCCTCGGCCGGCACGGTATCGGGCGGCGCGTCCTCGAAGGGGAGTTCCTCCCAGGGGTCCTCGGCGTCCGGGGTCCGCCACTCGCCCGGCGGTGCCCCGCCGGGTGCGGCGGGCCCGGTCGGGGCCCGCACCCCGTGGTCCCCGTGGGCCGCCGCCGGTGGCGCGGCTACGGCGGGGACGGTGCCGAGGAGCACGGCACCGGTGAGGACCGAACCGGCCAACCGTGCGGCACGGTGGGCGGCGGGCTGCTGACGTCGCATCACGGATGACATGGTCCTGAGCCAACGTCAGCCCGCCCGGCACCGCATCCGCCGGGAGGGGGTCGCCCCGCCGATCGGCGGACGTCGCAGACCGGGCCCGCGCCTCCCGTCGCCGCAGGCCGGCGCGGCGTGGCGGCCCGCCGGGGGCAGCCGACGGCGAATCCACCTCACGAGTGACCGGCCCGACACACCCCGTCACCGCCAGTCGGGGGGGGCGCGTCCCGGGGCCGGCTCCACGCGCCGATGCACGGGTCGCGACGCGCAGGTGCCGACGGGCCGTGCTCAGCCCCGGCAGATCAGCAGCAGCGCCCGGTCGTCGTTGACGTCCTTGGCCAGGGACTCGATGAGGTGCCAGGCGGCCCCCCGGAACCCGGTGGGGATGTACCGCTCCGCCTCCCCCGTGAGCCGGTCGACGCCGTCGTCGAGGTCCCGGCCGGAACGCTCCACCAGACCGTCGGTGAAGAGCATCAGGACGTCGCCCGGACCGAGGTGGCCGCGGACGGGCTCGAACTCGGCGCCGGCCCAGACACCGAGCAGCGGCCCCTCGGCCGCGACCCGGCTCCACTGCCCGCCCTCGGCGTCGAGCTGCACCCCGGGGAGGTGCCCCGCCGAGAAGAGCTGGTAGTCGCCGGTGTCGAGGTCGAGGACCAGGTAGACGGAGGTGGCGAAGCCCTCGTCCCACTCCTGCCGCAGCAGGTAGCCGTTGGCCGCCGGGAGGAAGTCCCGCGGCGGCAGCGAGCCGAGGAGCCCGCCGAAGGCGCCGGAGAGCAGCAGCGACCGCGACGCGGCGTCCATGCCCTTCCCGGAGACGTCGGTGAGGACCGCCTCCAGCGTCCGGCCGCCCTCGCCGGTGCGGGCGGCGACCACGAAGTCGCCCGAGAAGGACTGCCCGCCCGCCGGCCGCAGCGACATCTCCCGGTGCCAGCCGCGGGGCAGCGGCGGCAATGCGCTCTGCGCGCGGATACGTTCCCGCAGATCGAAGAGCATGGTGGAGCCGCGCCGCCAGGGGACGCCCACGCGGCTGCGGAACTGGGCGATCAGCAACGCGGAGAGCGCCACCGCGCCCACCACGAGGACCGTGCCCGGGGTGACGGGCTCCTCGCCGCGCGGACCGTGGTCGAGCATGGCCGTCTCCGCAACCAGTGCCACGGCGGTGGCGCCGTACAGGCCCAGCAGGCTCGCCGGGCGGAGCACCATCCCGCCGGCGATCAGCGGCAGCACCAGGCTCTCCGGGGGGCACCACTCGGGCCAGCGGAGGGTGACCGCGGCCAGCAGCGGTACCGACAGCAGCAGCACCACCAGCGGTGCCCAGTCCGAGCCGCCGCCGCGGAAGTAGTCGACCGCCGAACGGCGTAGCAGAGTACGGGCCCGGTGCATCGCCTTGTGCGTGCGCGACCTGCGGAACCCCGAGGGGGACGAACCTCGACCTGCCATGGCTCTGGACTCTAGCCAGCCCGACTGACCACGTCGATTCCCGGCCCGTCCGCATTGCGGCGGCTTAGGGGCGGTGCGGGTGGAAAACCGCTGGCGGGCCCGGTGGCCCACTGGTAGCCATAGGCCCATGACGACAGAGTTGAAAGAGCTGGACCCGGCTGACTGGGAACAGTGGTACCGGTGTCTGAACACCGCCTTCGCGGGCGAGGTGGAGCTGGGCGAGCAGCGCGCGCTGTGGCGCAGCCTGACGGAGCACAAACGTTCCCTGGGGGCCTGGGACGACGGCCAGGTCGTGGGGACGTTGTCGGCGTTCTCCTTCCGGATGGCGGTACCGGGCGGCGCCGTGGTGCCGACGGCGGGGCTGACCATGGTGGGTGTGCTGCCGACGCACCGGCGGCGTGGACTGCTGACCACGATGATCCGTCGCCACCTGGAGCAGGTCCGCGAAGCGGGTGAGCCGCTGGCGGCGCTCACGGCGTCGGAGGCGGCCATCTACGGGCGCTTCGGGTACGGCGCGGCGACGGGCCGCATCCGCGCGGACATCGACACCCGCCGAGTCCGGCTGGCCGAGCCGGCCGCGCCGGGGGCGGACGGTGTCCGGCTGCGGCTGGTGGATTCCGTGGCGGCGCTCCCGGAGACCGAGAAGGTCTACGCGCGGCAGGTGGAGCGGCGCCCCGGGATGCTGGAGCGACTGCCGGGGTGGGAGCGGCTGGAGACGGTGGTGGGCGGCGTCGGCGCGGGTTCCGTGGGGCAGCTGTGCGTGGTGGCGGAGCGGGACGGTGCCGCGGTCGGCTACGCCCGGTACGGCGTCTCGGAGGCCGACGGCACCGGGACGGTACGGGTGCGGTCGCTCGCGGCGGACGACGGCGCGACGGAGCTGGCGCTGTGGCGGTTCCTCTTCTCGATCGACCTCACGTCCCGGGTCAGCTTCTACGACCGGCCGGTCGACGACGCCTGGCAGTACGAGGTCGACGACATCCGGGGGTGCGCTGTCCAGCTGCGGGACAACCTGTACCTGCGGCCGGTGGAACTGGGAGCGGCGCTCGCCGCCCGCCGCTACGCGGCGCCGGTGGACGTGGTGCTGGAGGTCACCGACCCGTTCTGCCCCTGGAACGAGGGGCGTTGGCGGCTCTCGGGCGACCGGGACGGGGCGGTGTGCGAGCGGACCACCGACGCGGCCGACCTGGCGCTGTCGGTGCGCGAGGTGGGCGCCGCCTACCTCGGTGGCACCTCGCTGACGGGACTGGCGCGTGCCGGCCGGGTGCGCGAGCTGCGGGCGGGGGCACTGGCGAGGGCGACGACGGCGTTCGGCTGGGACGTCGCCCCGTGGTTGCCGCACGGCTTCTGACCGAGCGGCGGGGTGCCGGCGGCCGTGGCACGCCGCTCGGCGACGTATCGGGTGGCGGTCAGGGGCGCGGCCGTCCCGCCGGGCTGCCGCGCCCTCGTCCGTCACCGCGGCCGGGCCCGTGAAGGGGGCGACCGGCGGGGTGCCGACGACGGTGCCGACACGGGCGGAATGGCCGGGGAGGCAGTGGGTCGGGGAGGCAGTGGGTCGGGGGGTCGGGGCGTGGGGTGGAGGCCCGTCGGCGGGGCGGACAGTGACGGAGGGGGCCGGGCCGGACACCCAGGTCTCAGCATGTGGGACATGACGGAGTGCCACGAGACCGCCGGGCGGGGCTGCGGTACCGTGCCTGCCAGGTCACGAGCGACAGCGACGAAGGCCCCGGCCGGCTGTCCGGCAACCCTCCACCGTGGCGGGGTGCCCCGGGTGATGACCAGGTCGTGAACAGCACCGGTTCACGGCAAGCACGGTCGCCGAGGAGTTCACATGATCCAGCGAATGCGTTAGGACGCCCGTCCCGGATCCCCGGTTCGCCGGGAGCCCTCCCCTCGTTCCACTTCTCCCGCCCGCGTCCCGGGCCGGGCCGTCCGCTGCGCCGACGGCCCCGCCGGGCACGCGTCGGCCCCGGGGGCGTGGACGCCGGTGGTCCGGCGGTCGTCCGCAGCGCGTCGTGCGCCCTTCCTCCCGAGCGGGAGGGTCCGGGCGCCGCGCGGCCGGTAGTCCTCGCCCTCGCCCCGCGATCACGGGAGAAACGTCATGCCCAGCCTCACCGCCCCCGCCGCCCCCCGCACCCCCGCCGCTGCCGCCACGCCGGCCGCGGACGTCCCTCCGGCCTGTCCCCCGCCGCCGCTCGCGGTGCTCGGGGACGACGTCCGGGCGCCGTTGACCGGCGGCGGGGACGTCCCCTACGCCGCGCTGGACCTGGCGGCCAGCGCGCCCGCGGCGCGGGCCGTGTGGGAGGAGGTCGCCGACTACCTGCCGCTGTACGGCAGCGTGCACCGCGGCGCCGGCCACCTCTCCCGGCTCTCCACCGACCTGTTCGAGCGGGACCGGCGGACCGTGGCCGAGTTCCTCGGCTGCCGTCCCGACGACCAGGTGGTCTTCACCCGGTCGACGACCGATTCCCTGAACCTGCTGGCGGCGGCGCTGCCGGCCGACTGCACGGTGCTGGTCTTCGAGACCGAGCACCACGCGGCGCTGCTTCCCTGGGAGCACCACGGCCACCGCGTGGTGACGCTGCCCGCCCCGGCCTCCCCCGCGGACGCGGTGGCGGTCGCCGCAGCGGCGCTGCGTGAGCTGCCCGTCGGCCGGCCGGCCCTGCTGTGCGTGACCGGGGCGTCCAATGTCACAGGCGAGCTGTGGCCGGTCGCCGAACTCGCCGAGGTGGCGCGGGAGTACGCCGCCCGCACCGTGCTGGACGCGGCGCAGCTGGTGCCGCACCGCGCGGTGGACGTCACGGAACTGGGCGTCGACTGGGTGGCGTTCTCCGGACACAAGGTCTACGCGCCCTTCGGTGCGGGGGTGCTGGCGGGGCGTGCCGACTGGCTGGACGAGGCCGAGCCGTACCTGGCGGGCGGCGGCGCCTCGCTGCGGGTGGACGGTGGCGCGGTCGACGGGCTGGTGCCGGTGTGGCAGCGGGGCCCGGCCCGACACGAGGCGGGCTCGCCCAACGTGGTCGGGGTGCACGCGCTGGCGGCGGCGTGCCGGGCACTGTCCGAGGTCGGGTACGCGGCGGTGACCGCGCACGAGCAGGCGCTGCTGCGGCGGCTGCGGGACGGGCTGTCGACGGTTCCCGCGGTCCGGGAGCTGTCGCTGTTCGGTCCGGACGCGGAGCGGGTGGCGGTGGTGTCGTTCGTGGTGGAGGGCCGGGACAGCGCCGAGTTCGCGCGGCGGCTGTCGGACGAGTTCGGCATCGGGGTGCGTGCCGGGTTGTTCTGTGCCCACCCGCTGCTGCGGAGCCTCCTCGCGGAGGGCGACGCGGCGGTGCCCGGCCCGGACGCCGGGGGATGTGACGACTCGCCGGTGCAGGCGGTGCGGGCCAGCTTCGGCGCCGGCACGCCGGTGGAGCACGTGGACCGGCTGGTGTCGGCGGTCCGGCGGCTCACGGCCGAGGGCTGACCCGGCGGGTCCGGCGGTGCCCGGGGCCGACGAGTCCTTCGGGCACAGCCCGGCCCTGGCGCCGCAGGCCCTGCCGGGAGC
>NZ_JAAVJB010000278.1 GCF_012034385.1 Streptomyces spiramenti | reverse complement strand
CCGCCGACCGGCTGCCGTGATCGGCCGTGGCGCGCGTGGCAGCCGGTGCGGCGGCCACGAGGGCGTGTGGGTCACGGATGCGTCCGCCGGTCGTACGACCCCGGACGCGTGCTGTCGCACACGCCCGGGAGCACCGGACCGCCGGGCGCCCCCTTCGCGACCGACCATAGGGGGGCGCCGCGCACACGTCAGCAATAACGGCGCACGGTCACTCGATGGTGGGGCTTTGGGCAGAGGTTTGGGGTCGTTCAGACCGATTCAGCAGCCTTCGCCGCAATATCCGTGCGGTAGTGGGAGCCCGCCAGGCGGACACGCGCCACCGACTCGTACGCGCGCGCCCGCGCCTCACCGAGGTCCGCACCGGTCGCGGTGACCGACAGCACGCGGCCACCGGCGCTCAGCACCCGGCCGTCCTCGTCCCGGCGGGTACCGGCGTGCAGCACGTAGCTCTCCGGGCCGTCCTCGTCAGCGATCTCCGCCAGGCCCTCGATCGGGTCACCGGTGCGCGGAGCCTCCGGGTAGCCGTCGGAGGCCACGACCACCGTCACCGCGGCGTCATCGCTCCACACCAGCGGCGGCAGCTGGGCCAGCGAGCCCGTGGCGGCGGCGTGCAGCAGCGCGGAGAGCGGGCTGCGCAGCCGGGCCAGGACGACCTGGGTCTCCGGGTCGCCGAAGCGCGCGTTGAACTCGATCACGCGGACACCGCGCGAGGTGATCGCCAACCCGGCGTACAGCAGACCGGAGAACGGCGTGCCACGGCGGCGCATCTCGGCGACGGTCGGCTCCAGCACCGAGGCCAGGACCTCGTCGACCAGCTTCGGGTCCGCCCACGGCAGCGGCGAGTACGCGCCCATCCCACCGGTGTTCGGCCCGGCGTCGCCGTCCAGGGCCCGCTTGAAGTCCTGCGCCGGACGCAGCGGCACCACGGTCTCGCCGTCGGTCACCGCGAAGAGCGACACCTCGGGGCCGTCGAGGAACTCCTCGATCACCACACGGCCGCAGGCGGCGGCGTGGGCACGGGCCGCCTCGACGTCCTCCGTCACCACGACGCCCTTGCCCGCGGCCAGCCCGTCGTCCTTGACCACGTAGGGCGGGCCGAACGCGTCGAGCGCCTCGGCGACCTCCTCGGCCGTCGTGCAGAGGTAGGAGCGGGCGGTCGGCACCTCGGCGGCGGCCATCACCTCCTTGGCGAACGCCTTGCTGCCCTCCAGCCGCGCGGCGTCGGCCGAGGGGCCGAAGACGGGGACACCGGCGGCGCGCACCGCGTCCGCCACACCGGCGACCAGCGGGGCCTCGGGGCCGACCACCACCAGCTCGGCACCGACCTCGGCGGCGAGCGCGGCGACGGCCGCGCCGTCGGTGGCGTCCACCGGGTGGACCGTCGCCACCTCGGTGATGCCGGCGTTGCCCGGCGCGCAGTGCAGCGCGGAGACGTCTGGGTCACGGGACAGGGCGTGGCACAGGGCGTGTTCGCGGGCGCCGCCGCCGATGACGAGGATGTTCACGCCAGGCAGCCTATCGCTGCCACCGGCCCACTCTTTCGGGTGAAGGCGCTTCGGTGGTCGACGCAGCCACCGGCGGCGCCCGCAACCCTCCCGGCCCGCGACGTCTTCCTCCCGGGCACCCCGCGAGCCACCGCGGTGATTCCCCCGACCGCCGGACGGTCGAACCCCGCAGAAGGTAAGAAGAGCGGAGACAGCTGTGCAGGGGGTGCCGATGAGCCAGCCGGAGAACCAGCCGGAGGGGGCGCGTGACGCGGCCGGGCGCCGGGAGGACCTGGTCGGCCGGCCGTTCCCCCCGGGTGACTGGGGCGATCCCACCGCGCGTCTCGACGCCCTCTACCACCGGGCGGAGCGGGACGCGCTGCGCACCGTGGAGTGGTACCTGGCGGACCGGGTCCGCAAGCGCCGGGCGGCGCGGGTGCTGCGGGCGGGCACCGGCACCGCCGCCGCCGGCGGCGTGCTGCTCCCGCTGCTCGAACTCGCCGGTGTCGGCACCCTGCTGGGGTGGGGCTACCTCGCCCTGCTGGCGGCCACGCTCTGCCTCGGGGCGGACCGGCTCTTCGGGTTGACCGCGGGATGGACCCGCGACATGGCGACGGCGCAGGCCGTGCAGCGGCGGCTCGAACAGCTCCGCTACGACTGGGCCGCGGAATCGGTCCGGGAGGCGACCGGCTCGTCGGACGGCGGCCCGGCGGAGAGCGCCGAACGGTGCCTCGTACTGCTGCGCCGCTTCTCCGACGACCTCGGCGACCTGGTCCGAGCCGAGACCACGCTGTGGATGGCGGATTTCCACGCCGGTGGCGGGGCGCTGCTCACCCAGACCTCCGACCGGCGCGCCCGGCCGGAGCCGCCGCCCGCGCCTCGCCCGCGCCCGCACATCGTGGGGCGGCCCACGATGCCGCGGCAGCGCCCCCCGGAGGCGCCCCGCTGAGACGGGCGCGCTCCCCCGCGTGGTGGCGGCCACGGGCGCGGCGGGCGCGGCGGTGAACCGGGCTGGGGCTCGGCAGGCTCAGGAGAAGACGATCATCGATCCCTGCGCGAGGCTGCGCAGCGCGGCGGCGTGCAGCCCGAGCCAGACGTGGCGCTCCCGGGCGAACGGCCCCTCGCCGAGGGCGGGGACGACCGCCGGTTCGTCGAGGGTGGTGGGCCGGTTGGGAGCGGGCGGTGGCGGCGGCGGGTTGGCGCCGTCGATACCCAAGGCCGGCGCGACGGACTCCAGTTCGCGCAACAGCCCGTGGGAGGAGCCCAACGGCCCCCCGCCCCTCAGCAGTTCGTCGTTGGCGAGCGGGTGGGGGAAGTCCAGCGGGACGTACGCACCGGCATGGTCGAAGTGCCATACGAGATGCGAGCGTTGGGCGGCCTCGCCGAATATCTCCAGCAACTGCTCGTAGTCACCGTCGATACCGCCGGCGGGGGTGACCTCCAGGCCGCTGAGCCGGAGCAGGTGCGCACGACGGAGCAGGTGCAGCGCCGCGTAGTCGAACCCGGCGACCGGCGCGACCTCGCCGGAGGTGCCCGGCACGTAGCCGTGGACCGGGACGGGCGGCAGGCCCGCGTCCGCGAGGGCGCGGTCGTAGTCGGCGATCTCTTCGGAGAACGGGTTGTCGGGGCTGTGGCAGAGCACATCGACAAGGGGGACCAGCCAGAGGTCACAGGCCACGTAACGCCCTCTCTCGCACGGCGACCGGGCTTCCAGCGTAGAGCCTGGGCGCCGTCCCGTCCCCTGGTTCGACGGCACACCCAGCCGGGCGTGGCGCCGTCGCCGACGGCGGGGACGACCCTACGGCGGGCCGGGTCGGGGCAACGGAGGGAGGGAGGCGGAAGCAGCCCGGCAGCGGGCGGTGGCCTGGGCGCGCTCGACCCGCAGTGGGTCCGGTCCGGCGAACAGCGCCGGTGAGGCCCGCGGTGTCCGGTGCGATGGATCGCACGGCGGAGCACCGCAGCTCGTACCCGCCGTCCTCGCGCGATGCTCCGATGCGGCGAGATGCCGTGCCGGGCGCCGCGGGCCAGGCGGGGTCCGCCGGACAGGGCCTAACCGGCGTCGCGGTCGGGGAAGACATCCCGTCCGATCTCCGGGCCCTGGCCGGGCCCGCCGCTCCCGCCGCCGGTCGGCCTCACCGTCGGCGCGCCGGTCGAACGGTCCCGGCCGCGGCGGCCGGCGGCTTCGGCGCGGGCCGCCAGCTCGGCGGCGGCGGCGAGGACGTGCTCGTGCGCGCCCCGGACCAGGGCGCCCGCCTCGACCTCGTCGTTCCGTTCCACCGCGTCGGCGAGTTCGAGATAGCCGTCCCAGAGCAGTGCGGGGACGGACGAGGCGCACGGCCCGTCCACCGCGGCACGCAGTTGCGGCACGAGGAAGGCCCAGCACTGCGCGCGCAGCCGGTCCAGGAACTCGGCGATGTACGGGTTGGCCCGCAGCGCGGTCAGCTCACGCCAGAAGCGCAGGTCGTAGCCGACGAGGATGTCGAGGTCACCGGCGCGCGCGGCCTGCCCGGAGGTGGCGGCCCTGCGACGGATCGAGGTGAAGGCGTCGCGCGGGTACTCCGGGGGCGGCCTGCCCGCGTCGGCGAGGGGAAGCCCTTCGCGCACCACCGATCGGGCCTCGATCATCTCGCGAAAGTCGGTGAGGGTGTAGGACCGCACACGGAAGCCGCGGTGCTGCTCCACCAGCAGCAGGCCCTGGGCCGAGAGGTCGAGCAGCGCCTCGCGCGCGGGCGTCGTGGAGACGCCGTAGCTCTCGGCGATCTCCCGCACGGTGAACTCCAGGCCGGCGACGAGTCGTCCGGCCAGAACCTCCTCGCGGAGAGCGCCGGTGAGCTGCTCGCGCAGAGTGCTGCGTCGTATCACCTCGCTCACTCTACTCACCCGTCATGGACAGGTGGTGGGCAGAGTGACAGCATGCAGTGAGGGGACGTATCCGCCCTTTCCGGGCCAACGGACCAGGGAGGCCGTCATGACGCAGCGCAACGTCCGTGGCGTCAGGGGCAATCGGGGCGCGACGGGCCGGAGCGGGGCCGCCGCGGCGGACGACGCGCGGCCTGTCGCCCCGGGCGTGGCGCGCCCCACCGCGCATCTCGCCGTCTACGACACGCTCGCCGACTGGGAACCCGGCCACGCCACCGCCGAGCTGGCCCGCAACGGCTACCGGGTGCGGACGGTCGGGCCGGACATCCGGCCCGTGACCACGCTCGGCGGTATGCGGGTGGTGCCGGACATCACGGTGGCGGAGCTGCGGCCGGAGGACAGCTCCCTGCTCATCCTGCCCGGGGCGGACAGCTGGGAGACCGGCGAGCTCGCACCGTTCGCCGGTGCCGCCCGGCGGTTCCTGGAGTCCGGCGTGCCGGTCGCGGCGATCTGCGGCGCGGTGCCGGGGTTGGCCCGGGAGGGGCTGCTCGACGACCGCGACCACACCGCGGCGGCACCGTTCGTGCTGACCGCGACCGGGTACGGCGGCGCCGACCGCTACCGCGAGGCCGACGCCGTCACGGACCGCGACCTCATCACGGCGGGCCCGACCGACCCGGAGGCGTTCGCGCGGGAGATCCTGCGCCGGCTGGAGGTGCTGCCGCCCGACGTGTTGGACGCCTGGTTCCGCCTGTACGCGGACTCCGACGCCGCCGCCTACCCGGTGGTCGCCGCGGCTGCGGAGGCGCGGGGCCGGACGGGCTGACACCGGCGGACCGGGGGCGACGCGCGGGCCGCGGGGCGGCGGACCGTGTGGCGGGCGCGGCACCGCCGGCGTTCGGCCCGGCACCCGCCGGACCGCCTCCCCCACCGACCGGGTCGCCCTCGGGGGCTCCCTCGGCCGGAGCCGTCGCCTCGCAGGTCGGCAACCGTGCGTCCCACGAGTCGAGTTCGCACCGCCCGGCTGACGGCCCCGAGGAACCGCGAGCCGCCGGGCGCGACGCGCCCGCACTCGCCGTGCCCCGGCCGGCGCGGCCCGCTCCGGGGACCCCCGACCCCCGCGTGACGGCTCCGGTGACGGCCCTCCCACAGGCCGGAGTCGGCGCGGCGGTCGCCGGAACCGAGGCCGCGCCGCCCACCGGAACGCGCGAGGAGCCGGGCGGCGGACGTCCGGCGAGCGGGTCGGACGACGAGCCGCGGGCCGGCGG
>NZ_JAAVJB010000277.1 GCF_012034385.1 Streptomyces spiramenti | reverse complement strand
CCGTCTTCGACCCGCGGGACGTCAGCCGAAGCGACCGGTGACGTAGTCCTCGGTGCGCTGCTGCGCCGGGTTGTTGAAGATCTTCGTCGTGTGGTCGTACTCGACGAGCCGACCGGTACGCATCCCCTGGTGGTCGTCGATGTTCACGCTGAAGAAGGCGGTCCGGTCCGAGACGCGGGCGGCCTGCTGCATGTTGTGGGTGACGATCACGATGCTGTAGGTGGACTTCAGCTCGTGGATGAGGTCCTCGATCTTCAGCGTGGCGATGGGGTCCAGCGCCGAGCAGGGCTCGTCCATCAGCAGCACGTCCGGCTCGACCGCGATGGCGCGGGCGATGCAGAGGCGCTGCTGCTGGCCGCCGGAGAGGGCGTGCCCGCTCTCCTTCAGCTTGTCCTTGACCTCGTTCCACAGGCCGACCCGCTCCAGCGACTGCTGGACCAGGTCGTCCAGGTCGCCCGCGTAGGCGTTGAGCCGGGGGCCGAACGCGACGTTGTCGTAGATCGACTTGGGGAACGGGTTGGGCTTCTGGAAGACCATCCCGATCCGGCGCCGCACCTCGGCCGGGTCGACCTCGGCGGCGTAGACGTCCTCGCCGTTGTAGATCAGTTCCCCGGAGACGGACGCGCCGGGAACGAGGTCGTTCATCCGGTTGAGGCACCGCAGCAGCGTCGACTTGCCGCAGCCGGACGGGCCGATGAACGCGGTCACCTGGTGGCGCGGGACCTTCATCGTGATGTTGCCGACGGCGATGAACGAGCCGTACTGGACGCTGACGTCCCGCAGGTCGAAGACGGCGTCCTGGACGGACTCCTGCTCCTGGGCGGGCTGCGTCGCGGTGCTCTCCTCGGGCGGCGTGCCCGCTGACGCGGCGGAGCCGCCGGTCGCGCCGTCGGTGGCGCCGCCGTCCGCCGGGGGCGCGGTGCGCTCCTCCGTCTGCGTGAGCGGTGCGGTCATGGGGTCCTCCCCTGTTCGGGTCCGGGCGCGCGGCGCGGGGTGCGTCGCCGGTGCGCCCGGGAGGGCGGTGGTGGTGGTCGGTGCCGGGTCAGCCGAGCTTGTTGGCCCGGGAGCCCACGAAGCGGGCCACCACCACCAGCAGCAGCACGATGACGAACAGCGACAGCGCGCCGCCCCATGCGCGCTCGATGCCCGCCTCGAAGGGCTGCATGGCGCCGCTGTGGATCTGGAGCGGCACCGCGCCCTGCGCGTCGGAGAAGTAGGTGGTGACCAGGTAGCGGGAGCCGAGCGCCGTGAGGATCAGCGGCGCCGTCTCGCCGACGCCGCGGGCGACGGCGAGCATCGACCCGGTGGCCAGGCCGGGGGCGGCGGCGGGCAGCACCGTGGTCAGCACCGTCCGGGACTTGCTGGCGCCCAGCGCGTAGCTGGCGTTGCGCCACTCGTCGGGGACGAGCTTCAGCATCTCCTCGGAGGAGCGGGTCACGATCGGCAGCATGATGATGGCGATCGCCAGTGATGCGGCGAAGGCGCTGAAGCCGGTGTGGAAGATCGCGCCGCTGGAGATCAGCAGGCCGTAGACGAAGAGGCCGACGAAGATCGAGGGGATGCCGGTCATCACGTCGGTGAAGAACCGGACGAACGACGCCAGTCGGCCCCGGCCGTACTCGACCAGGTAGATCGCGGTGGCGAGCCCGAGCGGGATCGCCATGAGGATCGCGCCGGCCATGATGTACGCCGTGCCGACGAACCCGGCGCGGTAGCCGGCCTCCTCGACGCGGTAGGTCGGCTCGTCGAGGGTGAAGAAGCCCCAGCCGACGGCGGACAAGCCCTCCACGGCGACCTTGTAGAGGATCAGCACCAGCGGGATGACGGCCACCACCATGGCGACGGTCAGCACGGTCAGCGCGACCCGGTTGGCGAGGGCGCGCCGCGAGGCGTTGCCCTGGGTCTCGCGCAGGGGGCGGTGGCCGGTGGGGGTGGTCCGCTGGGCAGCGCCGCGCTCGGCGGGCTTCAGGTCCTGGGTGGCACTCATACGGCGGCGTCTCCCGCGACTCGGCCGATCCGCCACACCAGGAGGCGGGCGGCGACGTTGATGACCATGGTGAAGAGGAACAGCGCCACGCCGATCGCCATCAGGCCGCGCACGCCCTCGGGGGTGGCCTCCTTGAAGAGCGAGGCGATGAGGGCGGCCATCGAGTCGCCGCGCTGGAGGAGGCTGGAGTCCCAGCTCTTGGTGGAGCCGATCAGCATCATCACGGCGATCGTCTCGCCGATGGCGCGGCCGAGCCCCAGCATGCTGGCGCCGACGATGCCGGAGAAGCTGGACGGCAGAATCACCTTCCGCATCACCTCGAAGCGGGTGGCGCCCAGCGCGTAGGCGGCGTTCTGCTGGTCCATCGGGTTGACGGCGATGACCTCGCGCACGATCGCGGTGATGATCGGCAGGATCATGATCGCCAGCACGATACCGGCGGCGAGGTAGCCGGGGCCGAACACCGGTCCCTCGAACAGGAAGAAGCCGCCGGCCCACGACTCCAGCCATTCGAAGAACGGCCGCAGGACGTTGGGCACCAACCAGAACAGGCCCCACATGCCGAAGACGATGCTCGGCACGGCCGCCAGCATCTCCACGGTGTAGGACAGTGGCTTCCGCAGCCGTCGCGGTGCCAGCTGGTTGATGTAGAAGGCGATGCACAGCGCCAGCGGCAGCGCCAGGACGATCGCGATCAGCGCGGTGACCAGGGTGCCGTAGATGAACGGCCAGGCGCCGTACACGCCGGTGAAGTCCGCCGGGTCGTCACTGCGGGAGCCGCCCGACACCCAGCGGTCACCGGTGAGGAACCCGAAGAAGCCCTGGTGCTGGAAGATCGGCCACGCTTCGGTGGTGGTCCGCACGACCATGGCGGCCAGGATGATGAAGACGCTGGTACCGGTGATGGTGACGAACCAGCGGAACGCCGGGTCGGCAACGCGGCGTCGTTTGCGGGACCGCAGCCCGGGGGGCGGGGCCTGCGGCTTCTGGTCGGTGATGACCGACATCGATCTGCTCCTGCTCGTGTGGGCCGGGCCGGGCTGGGGTGGGACCGACCGCCGGTGGGCACTCCGGCGAACTGCGGTACGGCCGGCGCGTGGGCGCCGAGGCGCGGGACGTCCTCCCCGCCTGCTGGTCAGGCGCTCCCGCGGGGGCCGGACGCCCGCCGCGTCTCGGCGGGAGCGCCCGGCCCGGGTGCGGGACGGCCTGCGTCAGCCCTCGCTGTTGGTCTTCTCGACCTCGGCCAGGACCCGCTCGGTCAGCTCGGCGCCCAGCGGTGCGTAGCCCAGCTCGTTGGCGAGCTCGTCGGCGCGCTCCGACTCCAGGGCCCAGGTCCAGAAGCCCTTCAGGATGTCGGTGGTGGCCTCGTCGTAGCCGCAGGTGTAGGTGAAGATCCAGTTGGTACCGGCGATCGGGTAGCCCTCACCGCCGATGCCGTCGATGGTGAACTGGAAGTTCTCCGGGACCTCGGCCTCCTCGGAGGCGGCGGAGGTGGCCTCCAGCGTCGGCGCGACGGCCTCGCCGTCGGCGTTCACGACGTGGGCGACGGAGAGGCCTGCCTCCAGCGCGAACGACTGGTTGACGTAGCCGAGGGCGCCCGGGTTCTGGGAGATGCCCTGCGCGACGCCCTGGTTGCCGTCACCGCCGAGGGTGCCGTCGGCCCACTCCAGCTCCTTGGACGCGCCGTACGTGTCGGACCACGCCGGCACCTCCTCGTCGAGGTAGTTGGAGAAGACGAAGGTGGTGCCGGAGCTGTCGGAGCGGTGCACCGGCAGGATCTCCTGGTCGGGGAGGTCCATGTCGGGGTTGAGGTCCGCGATCGCCGGGTCGTTGTAGTTGGTGATCTCGCGGTCGTAGATCTTCGCGATGGTCTCGGCGTCGAGGACCAGGCCGTCGAGGGCCTCGTCGTTGAACGCGATCACCACGGCGCCGAAGACGACGGGGAACTGCACGGCGGAGCAGTCACGTGCGCCGGCCGCCTCCTCCAGGGCCTCGTCGTCCAGGTACTCCTCGGAGGAGCCGAAGGCGACCGACTGGCCGATGAACTGCTCGACACCCGCACCGGAGCCGACGCTCTGGTAGTTGATGGTGACGTCGGGCTCGATCTGCTGGGTGTACTCGGCGATCCACTCCTGGAACAGCGGGTCCGGGAAGGAGGCGCCGGCGCCGGTGACGGTGCCCGAGAGGCCGCTGCCCTCCGAGGCCGCCGCGTCACCGCTGCCGCCGTTGCCGCCGTTGCCGTTGTCGTCGCTGTCACTGCCGCAGGCCGAGAGGGCGAGGGCGGACACCGCGGCGAGCGCGGCGGTCTTGGCGCGCCAGTTGCGCATGGGTTCTGCTCCTTCAGGAACGCCGGCCCGTGCGGCCGGCAGTGATCTGATGTGACTGCGTCGGGACGAACGTAGGAGCGCGTGGCGACCAGACGAGGTTGGCCAAGTGAACGGCGGGTGAGATACCGCTGAACCCGCGACTTCACCGGGCGAGCGGCGCCGCCGGGGCGCGTGAACGGCCCGTTCCGCCTGGGGGACGGGCCCGGACGGCCTCTGTGGTGCGGCTCTCGTTCACCGGGGCGGACGTGCCGGGAGGGTCACCCACCGCAGTGGACGCACACACCCCGTACACACGGCGGAGCGCGGCACCGGCGGCGGACCGCGTTTTCGGGCCACCGCGGGTCGCCGCTGCGCCGACCGCCGCGTGCGGGGCCGGCAGCGCGCGGAACCGGCCACCCGTGGGCGGCCGGTTCCGCGGCCCCGCGGGGTACCCGGCGTCCCCGGCCCGAGTGGCCGGGCCCCCGCGTCGGGGCGACAGTGGGTACGTGGCGGGCAGCGAGACGGAAGGGGCCTGGGGCGGGAGAGGAAGTTCCCTGATCCCGCCGCTGCTGCTCGCGCTGGCGGTGGCCCTCAACCCGGCAGCGCCCCCGCACATCGTGTTCACCCCGCTGATGGCGGCTGCCCCGGTCGTCGCCGCGGCCCTGCTGGGGTTGCGCGGCACGATCCTCTCCGGGGTCGCCGCCACCCTGCTCGCCGTGGTGATGCTGATCTGGTTCGACGAGGCGGGGGTCGTCGAGGGCGTCGTCAAGGTGATCACCGTCGGCACGGTCTCCGCGATCGCCGTCGGGGTGAACCTGCTGGTCCGGCGTGCCCGGCGGCGGACGGCCTCCGCGAGAGCGGTGGCTGAGGCGGTGCAGCGGGCCGTGGTCCGCGACCCGCCGTCGCGTCTCGGCGGCCTCCTCATCGCCTGCCGGTACCGGGCCGCGGTCCACGAGACCCGGATCGGGGGCGACTTCTACGGCGCCGTCACCGGCCCGGGCGGCGTGGTGCGCCTGGTGCTGGGGGACGTCCGAGGCAAAGGGCTGGAGGCCACCGACTCCGTCTCCGACGTGCTGGGCGCCTTCCGGGAGGCCGGCGCGCTCGAACCCGGCCTCGGCACCGTCTCCGCACGCCTCGACGCGGCGCTCGCCAGGGCCGCCCCGGCCAGCTGCGGGGGTGATCGCCCCGGCGGTGACGAGGGGTTCGTGACAGCGCTGGTCGCCGAAGTGCCGGCGCCGGGCCCGGCGCCGGGCGCGTCCCCGGGAGGCCCCGTCACTTCCGTCAGCCCCGTCGCGGCTGCCGGGCCCGCCGGGGCGTCCGC
>NZ_JAAVJB010000276.1 GCF_012034385.1 Streptomyces spiramenti | reverse complement strand
GGCCGAGGCCGCGGCCGGAGAGCTGGGGCACGGCCGCACCGCAGGCCGCGACCAGCGGGGCGAGCGGCAGGGCGACGACGGCGCGCAGCGCGCCGCTCCGCAGCAGGGCCGAGCGGACGCGGCGGCCGGCGCGGCGGGAGGCGACGGCGGGCGGCAGCAGTACGACGGCGGTGCCGCCGGGGCGGAGCCTGGCGAGGGCGTGCTGCACCCAGGCCAGCTCGGACTCGCCCCTGGCGGGCAGGCCGTACTCCCAGCGGGTGTCGTAGGCCAGGTCGTCGTGGCCCCAGTGCCGTTCGTTGGCCGGCGGGTGGCAGAGCACGGCGTCGACACGGGCAGCGGAGTGGTGGTCGGCGAGCAGGCTGTCACCGGCGTCGATCCGGACGGCGTGCGCGCCGTGCATCGCCAGTCGCAGCCCCGCCAGGCGGGCCAGTTCCGGGTCCTTCTCCTGACCGCGCAGCTCGCGGGGCGCGCCGCCGCGGGGACCGCGGGCGGCGGCGAGGAGGGTCCCGACACCGCAGGCGGGGTCGAGGACGCTGCGGACGGGGCCGGCGATCTCGGCCATGAGGGCGGCGGTCTCGGCGGGGGTGGTGACGACGGTGAGCGCGGTGAAATGGCGCCGCAGGAGGTCGCGGAAGGCGTCCGCGGTACCCCGCTCGGCGGCGAGTGCCGCGACCGCCTCGCGGAGCGGGTGGCCCAGGCCGCGCGCCGGGGCAGGACCGTCGTCGGCGGCTGCAGCCGGGTCTTCGGCGGCGGAAGGCGCGCCGCCGAGGAGCAGTTCACCGACGGCGACCAGGGTCGCGGACGGCTCGCCCGGCTCGGCCAGCAGCAGTTGCCAGGCCCGCTCCTCCAAGGGGACCCGGGCGGTCTTGCCGTGGTGCCGCAGCCACTCCTCGACCTCGTACAGGGCGAAGGCGGGGCTGGCCGCGGTGCCGCCGACGGGCTGCGGGAAGTCGGCGTGGCGGCGGCGCCAGTTGCTCACGGCGGCGCGGCCGACACCGGCGAGCCTGGCGATACCCGCGGCCGTGACCTCGGGTTCTGCCGCCGGGACAGCCCGGGTCTCCGCTGCGCTCACGTTCACTCCCCGTCCGCGACGCCGGCCGGCCGGCGTCGTACCCAGTGTCCGTGAACGTACCGGTACACGGCAAGCGTTGCAGTGCGGCAATTTACCTGTTGACGCGATTCACAGGCATGTGATCTGATGACCGGGCCGGTTCAGGGGAGCCGGTTCGTGTAACCGGGAGGGGACCCAGATCATGTGGAAGAACACCGTCGGCAGCACCAGAGGCCGTCGCTCGCAGTACGGCTTCGCGCGGCAGCGGATGCTCGCGGTGGCAGGGGCCGCGGGCACCGCCCTGCTGATGGGCGGACTCACCGCGTGCACCGACGAGGGTGACAAGCCGCAGCGCGACACCGGCGCCTCGGAGTCCCCCGCCTCCGACGACAAGGACGAGGCGGAGGAGAAGGACGACACCGCCGACGCCGACCAGGCCGACGCGGACGCCGAGGAGGGGTCCGGGGGGACCTTCGCCATCGGCGAGACGGCCGTCTACGACAACATCGGGCTGAAGGTCACCATCAGCGACCCCGAGGTCATCGAGCCCCAGAACGAGTGGGACGAGTTCGGCGGCGACGGCCAGATCGCCCACGTGTTCACCATCGTCCTGGAGAACACGGGCAGCGAGCGGTACGACGGCGACATGACGATCTTCGAGGCGCGCGCCGGGGACGACGGCGTCGAGGCCCCGAAGATCTACTCCAGCGAGCTCATCGGGGACACCCTCGTCGGCAGCGTCCTGCCCGGCAAGAAGACCACCACCAAGGTCGGCTTCGACGCCCCGGAGGACGCCGGCTCACTCACCATCGAGTTCACCGAGCTGAACGACTGGGACTCCGAGCCGGCCTTCTGGACCCACGAGTTCTGAGCCGGCCGTCGGAACAGCGGTCGGCCGGTCGGCCCGGTGCGGTGGGGGCATCGGGGCGGCCGGCGGAACGCCGGGGTGGGGCGGGCCGGGTCGGGTGGGGGCGGCCGCGGCGTCAGCTGCCGACGACCGTCGTCAGGAACTCGCCCGTCCAGGCCAGCAGCTCCCGACCGGTCACGGGCTTGCCGCCCACACGCGCCGTCATCGGCCGCGGCACCAGCACCTGCGAGCTGGCCTCCTTGATCACCACGCCCGGGTGCAGCCGCTTCAGTCGCATCTCCTGCGACTCCCGCAGCTCGACCGGGGAGAAGCGGATCTTGTTGCCCTGGAGCGTGATGTCCCCGACGCCGCAGGAGCGCGCCAGCATCCGCAGCCCCGCGACCAGCAGCAGGTTCTCCACCGGCTCCGGCAGCGGACCGTAACGGTCGGTCAGCTCCTCCCGGACCGCGCGCACGTCGTCCTCCGAGGAGGCCGCCGCGATCGCCCGGTACGCCTGGAGCCGCAGCCGCTCCCCCGGCGCGTAGTCGTGCGGGACGTGCGCGTCCACCGGCAGCTCGATCTTGACGTCGAGCAGCGTCTCCTCGGGCTCGCCGCCCGACTCCACCGACGCCCGGTAGTCGGCGACCGCCTCGCCGACCATGCGCACGTACAGGTCGAAGCCGACGCCCGCGATGTGGCCGGACTGCTCGCCGCCCAGCAGGTTGCCGGCGCCGCGGATCTCCAGGTCCTTCATGGCCACGTACATGCCCGCGCCCATCTCCGTGTGCTGCGCGATCGTCGCCAGCCGCTCGTGCGCCGTCTCCGTCAGCGGCTTCTCCGGCGGGTAGAGGAAGTACGCGTAGCCCCGGTCCCGACCGCGGCCCACCCGGCCCCGCAGCTGGTGCAGCTGCGAGAGGCCGAAGGTGTCGCCGCGCTCCACGATCAGGGTGTTGGCGTTGGAGATGTCGATACCCGACTCCACGATGGTGGTGGAGACCAGCACGTCGAACTTCTTCTCCCAGAAGTCCACCACCACCCGCTCCAGCGCGCCCTCCGACATCTGGCCGTGGGCCGTGGCGATCCGCGCCTCCGGCACGATCTGCCGGAGGCGGGCGGCGGCGCGGTCGATCGACTCCACCCGGTTGTGGATGTAGAAGACCTGCCCCTCCCGCAGCAGCTCCCGCCGGAGCGCCGCCCCGATCTGCCGCTCCTCGTAGGGCCCCACGAAGGTGAGCACCGGGTGGCGCTCCTCCGGCGGGGTGGTGATGGTCGACATCTCCCGGATGCCCGTGACCGCCATCTCCAGGGTCCGCGGGATCGGCGTCGCCGACATCGTCAGGACGTCCACGTTGGCGCGCAGCTTCTTCAGCTGCTCCTTGTGCTCGACGCCGAACCGCTGCTCCTCGTCGACGATGACCAGGCCCAGCTCCTTGAACGTGGTCTCCGCGGAGAAGAGCCGGTGCGTGCCGATGACCACGTCCACCGAGCCGTCCCGCAGTCCCTCCATGACCGCCTTGGACTCGCTGTCCGACTGGAAGCGCGAGAGCGACCGGACCCGCACGGGGAACTGGGCGTACCGCTCGGAGAACGTCCCGAAGTGCTGCTGGACCAGGAGCGTCGTCGGCACCAGCACCGCGACCTGCTTGCCGTCCTGGACCGCCTTGAAGGCGGCGCGCACCGCGATCTCGGTCTTGCCGTAGCCGACGTCGCCGCAGATCAGCCGGTCCATGGGGATCGGCTTCTCCATGTCGGTCTTGACCTCGGCGACGGTGGTCAGCTGGTCGGGGGTCTCCACGTAGGCGAAGGCGTCCTCCAGCTCCCGCTGCCAGGGGGTGTCCGAACCGAAGGCGTGGCCGGGCGCGGCCATCCGCGCCGAGTAGAGCCTGATGAGGTCCGCGGCGATCTCCTTGACCGCCTTCTTGGCGCGGGCCTTGGTCTTCGTCCAGTCGGCCCCGCCGAGCCGGTGCATCGAGGGCGCCTCGCCGCCGACGTACTTGGTGACCTGCTCCAGCTGGTCGGTCGGCACGAACAACCGGTCGCCGGGCTGGCCTCGCTTGGCGGGGGCGTACTCGACGAGGAGGTACTCGCGGGTCGCGCCCTGCACGGTGCGCTGCACCATCTCGACGTAGCGGCCGACGCCGTGCTGCTCGTGGACGATGTAGTCACCGGCCTCCAGCGACAGCGGGTCGAGCGTCTTGCGGCGCCGGGCCGGCATCCGCGCCCCGCTGCGGGCGGCGGTCTTCTGGCCGGTCAGGTCGGTCTCGGTGAGCACCGCGAGCCGGATGCCCGGCGCGATCAGGCCGGTGTCGAGCACGCCGCAGGCCACCTGCACCACGGACGCCGGCGGCTCGGCCGTCACCGCGGCCTCGCGGCGGGCGGGGACGCCTGAGTCGCCCAGCACCTCCGTCATGCGGGCAGCCGGGCCCTGGCCCTCGGAGAGGTAGACGACACGCCAGCCGTCGGCGATCCAGCCCTTGGTGTCGGCCAGCGCGCGGGCGGTGTCGCCCCGGTAGCTCTCCGGGGCACGCAGCCCGAGGCGGAGGGTGTCGTCGGTGTCGTCGGCGCCCCCGGCCTCGCTGTCGGCGCCGAAGGGGCTCACCGTCCACCAGCCGATGTCGAGCTGCGCCGCTCGCTCCCGGACCTCCGCCAGCGAGCGCAGCGAGGCGGCGCCGAGGTCGATCGGCGCCTCCGCGTCGTCGTTCATCGCGGCGGCGGCCCACGACGCCTGGAGGAACTCCTGGCTGGTGGCGACGAGGTCGGTGGCCCGGGTGCGGACCCGCTCGGGGTCGCAGACCACGGCGAGGGTGCGGTCGGGCACCACGTCGAGCAGCTGCTCCATGTCGTCGACCAGCACCGGGGCCAGGGACTCCATGCCTTCGACGGCGATGCCCTCGGCGATCTTGTTGAGCAGTTCCGCGAGTTCGGGGTGCTCCCGCCCGAGCTCCGCGGCCCGCTCCCGCACCTCGGGGGTGAGGAGGAGTTCCCGGCACGGGGGCGCCCAGACGCCGTGCTCCGCGACCTCCAGCGAGCGCTGGTCGGCGACCTTGAAGTAGCGGACCTCCTCGACCGTGTCACCCCAGAAGTCCACGCGCAGCGGGTGCTCCTCGGTGGGCGGGAAGACGTCGAGGATGCCGCCGCGGACGGCGAACTCGCCGCGCTTCTCGACCAGCTCGACCCGGGTGTAGGCAGCGGCGGCCAGCGCCTCCGTGACGACGGAGAGGTCGGCGCTCTGCCCGCCGCGCAGCGAGACGGGCTCCAGGTCTCCCAACCCCTTGACCTGCGGCTGGAGCACGGCGCGGATGGGGGCGACCACCACCTGCACCGGCCCGGCCGCCGGGTCGTCGACCCGGGGGTGCGACAGGCGACGCAGCACCGCCAACCGGCGGCCGACCGTGTCCGAACGCGGCGAGAGCCGCTCGTGCGGCAGCGTCTCCCAGGCGGGGAACTCCACGACGTCGTCCGGGGGCAGCAGGGAGCGCAGCGCGCCCGCGAGGTCCTCGGCCTCCCGGCCGGTGGCGGTGACGGCCAGCACGGTACGCCCGCTCTCGCGCGCGAGTGCGGCGACGGCGAACGGGCGGGCGGCCGGCGGGCCGACCAGGTCGACGTGGCGGCGGTGGCCGGTGCGGGCCGCGGCGACCGCCTCGGCGAGCGCGGGGTCGGCGACGACGGCGTCGAGGAGGCCAGTCAGGCTCATGAGCGAAGTTCCATCCCGGGGTCAGGGCACGCTGCCGGGCCCGGACGCGGTGTACGCCCGGGTCGTCCGGCTTTCCAGGGTACGGGCAGTCACCGCCACCCCGCCCGGTCGGCGGGGGCGGGCGACCGGCCGCCGCGCGGGGTCGCGCCGCACGTCGGCGGC
>NZ_JAAVJB010000275.1 GCF_012034385.1 Streptomyces spiramenti | reverse complement strand
CACCGGATGTCGTTGTAGAGCACGAACAAGATGCCCTGCAGGCACAGCCGGTCATCCAGCGGTCTCGGACCCGGCGACCGCTCCGGCCACCGCGGCAGCAACGGCTCTATCCGGGCCCACAATTCATCCGACACGATCCACGGCTTGTCACCCACACCAACACGAACGGCCAAACCGCCACCCCGGTCACGCCCACCAGCCCCACATCACAAGATCGTGTTACGAGCTCAAAGCGTTCGTTGCCGGCTCACGGATTCCTGGCGCAACCGCCCAGTCCAGCGAAGGCAGTGCCTTCTACAAGGGACAGGCAGCCAAGGTGCTCGCGGCCCTGCTCCACGCCGCAGCGCTGGACGGGGCGTCGCTTGAGCGCGTGCTGACCTGGGCGCGCAAGCTGACAGATCCAGCACCGGTCGGCATCCTCGACGCCCACCCAGGCGCCGGCCCGGGGTGGTCGGACATGCTCCGGACCGCAACGACCGGGGACAGCCGCACGGTGGGGAACACGGCCAGCACGCTGGACGCGGCGCTCGAACCTCTCATGCACGAGTCGGTGGTCCGCGCGCTTCAGGGAAGTGGGGAGCCTCCCACCGACTTCCGCCAGCTCCTCGACGAGGGAGGCACCGTCTACCTGCTGGGGAAGGATTCGGAGGTCAACTCCGTCGCCTCCCTCACGACCGCCGTCACGGAAGACCTCCTGGACGTCGCCGAAGCGCACGCACTCACCTCCCAGGCCGGGAGGCTGGACCCACCTCTCCTCGCGGCGCTCGACGAGGCACCGAACATCGCGCCTATCCCCTCGCTGCGGCAGCGGGTCGCTGACGGCCGGGGCCGCGGCATCACGGTCGTCTACGGCCTTCAGGGCTGGGCATCGGCGCGCGCCCGCTTCGGAGAGGACACGGCGAACGAGCTCGCGTCCTTCACGAACCACGTCGTGGTGTTCGGCGGCGCGAAGGACCCCTCGTTCCTGATGGACATGTCTGACCTCTGCGGTCAGGTCGAGCGCGCACGGACGACGAAGACGACCACCGGTGGAGACCGAGGAGGGCACTCCACAGCAACGCACATGGCGGTGGAGCCGGTGCTTCGCGGTGACCAGATCAGGGCCCTCGCCGACGGGCACGCCCTTGTGCTCGCCGACAACCTGCCTCCCGTCATCACCCGCCTCGACGGCATGTGGACGTGGGACTCCTGGGGAGCCATCCAGCAGCACGTCGCCGCCCTCAGGGCGGCCAACGAGGCTGAACGATCGCGTCGAGCCAGCGCGGAGAAGCAGCGATCAGGAGCGCACGCAGCCGAGTGGAAACGCCGTAGAGAAGGAGCAGTCCGGCGACGCCACCCTCGACCGCCCTCGCCCAACTCGCCCCGTTCCCCGAACCGCCTGCCCTCGTCGTCGACTACATCGCGGCGTGTGCCGCCGAGGAGTCCCTCGTCGACGGCCCGGCGCCGTGGGACCTCGGCGCGCTGACAGCCGAGCTGATCACGCCCTTGCCCGCATGGCTCGACTCGGTGTGCCGATGGCTCAACCAGACCTACGCCTGGCAGCCACAGGACGTCATCCCCCCGTGCTGGAGACATCACGGGAACCTGACCTACGAGATCGCCGCACTGGCCTTCGCTCGGGCCGACGCCTACCGAGACGCTGGAGCGGCCATCGTCTGGCACGAACAGTACGACCGGTTCCTCACCCGCATGAACAAGGTGCTGGGGAAGGCAGCCGATGAGTGCAGGGTCGGCCGCCACGGGGATCGGCCCTCACGGTTCCAGCTCGCCGCCTGGCCGGCAGCGCCCGCTCATGGCGTTGAGGACCAGCAGAACGTCCAGAAGGGGCCGAAGTCGCAGTGATGCCGGAACCCGACATGGTGTTCGCGTCCGACCCGCGCCGCGGCCTGGTCGCGCGAAGCGGATGGGAGCGCGAGGAGGCCCGCACCGTGCTCCGCGACCTCGGCTGGGAATGGAACGAAGACCTGCATGCCCTCGTCCCACCGGGAGACGCGCCGGAGCCTGAGGCTGGTGTGCTCGCCGTGGAGGAACTGCATCGGCACGGACACCGGACCGGCTATGCCGTCGGGCCCTATGGGGCCACGCAGTTGACCCTCGGCCGCGCGGAGCTGGTGTTCACGACGTTCGCTGAGCACCAGGGTCAGGCGCCCCAGCCCGGCACGGGCCAGCAGCCCGTCACCGAGGCCGAGTGGGCCTACAGAGCGCGCGAGCAGACCTTCGACCACCCTGCGCACGAAGCCGGCTCGGCACCTCCGCCCATCTGAATTCACAGATACTTGCACAACAAAGGCGTCACCAAGGTTCCCGTTCCAGCGCCATGGCGAATTCCAGATGGGTGCCACCCGCCGTCATCGGTAGGGTAGTGGGACCGCGTTCCTCACCGGCGGCCCTGGTAGCTGAGCACGAGCGACGCACGCAGGGTTCTGATTCGTTGTCTAGCCAGGGTAACGGCACGATCCGTCAGCTTCGACATGGCGCTCCCTGCGCCACCTGACCGCCACGAGTTACCGCCTGAAAGACTAGTCAATTCACTTGCGCTGGTTATTCGCTCCAGCTCACTTGGTCATGCTCGCGTCACAGTGATCAGCACCGGGCACTGGATGCCAAGACGGGCGCCAGCATCGCCAACCACTTCACTCAGCCACCCAATCGAGTCCGTGGTCCACTCACATAGGTGGCCCTGCATCCTGACGCCGCGAAGCGCTGGACCGCCCCAGAATTGATCACCGAAAGGCGGCAGCAGAAGGGCTCCTGATTCAATCAATTCAAGAGTGACGCGGTCAAATACTCCACCGCTCAGACTGTCAACTTGATCGGCGAGCTGATCTGCAATATCGGTCACCGCGTAGCCCTGGCCACTGGCAATGACGACTTGCGCCGGGGTAGCAATCGACTGATGACCTGCTGGGAACCAGTCTTTTGTCTGCATCGCTGGCACTGGGGCGTAGGGCGGGCGCTCTGCATCAACCAACCCGCCGAGCGGCAGGAGGATCTGGACCGCAGAGAGGTCTATGGCCCCGACCCGAGCTGTTGCGCTCGCGGCACACTGCAGAAATGGCTGTACGGGTAGCGGTCGGTCATCTGCCACCCTGCTGGCCTCGACCTGAAACCAGGAGATCAGGTCTGTGTCCGCAGCGGCGAGGGGGTGGTTCCATCCGGCATCGTTCATGCTCCAGAGGCCGGACGCGCGGTTCATCCCGGCTTCGGATCCGCCGCCGGCTGATCGGTCGTCGAGCCAACCCATAGCGATCGATCGCTGGTAGAACAGCGCGTGAGCGTCAGGCTTCGGTTCGTGATCGACTAGCGCGAGAGGATCCAGCGTTCCGTAGAGCGCAGCAAACATGGTGCCCGCGCTGAAGCGGGCTTCAGGCGCGATGCCTGGTTGTGCTGAGATGCGGCGCTTGGGCACGCTGGATCCTCTCTCATCGCCTCGCCACTGCGCGACGGCCTAGTCTCAGAAGACGCGGCAGTTGACTTCCGCCTGGCGGTAGGGCCACTCCGAGGTGTCACCCTCCCCGACCACGTCAACGTCTACGTGGTTGCGCCACGAAGTCTGCACCGTGTTGTCGCAGTTCTTGCGTGCGACGGTGCGGTCGCCGCTTCCGGTGTAGGGCCGGAGCGTCTTCCGCGGCGAGCATGCCTTCTGCCGCCAACTGTTGTCCGTATACCACTCGTAGAGGCAGTTGTACACGACTGCGCGGTCTTTACTGCACGTCCCCTTGCGCCACCATCCATGGCCAGATACCGCCACACCGGTGCCAGAACGGTGTGGGTTGTCTCGGCCGCTCTCTGGCGTGCAGGCCGCCAACGGCGCGGTCTCCTCCGTGGCCTTCCCGCCCCTCCCAGGCCACCATCTCTTGGCCCGCCATGTCCACGTAGACCTCAGTCGCCTCGGCTCCCACGGGGGCAACGCCGGGGACGGCGTCTTCGTACGACGCGAATGCAAACGCGGGATCAGCGTTCGCAGAAGAGACCGCGAGGCCCTGGAAGCCGAGTACAAGCACGAGCGTTATCGCAGCTAAGCGGTAGCGCCTTCTGTGGGTCATATCTCCTCCCGATGTGTCGGACTCGGGGGAACGAAACCAGCAGCCCAGACGAGCAGTCAACGGTGTTTCTACACCATGGCCGGTTATCGCCTTCTCGGTTCGACACCGCCAGCCCACTCTGCCGCTTGAGCAGCGGCGGACAAGGGGGCGCCTGTGCGGCGACTTCGTCGCCGACGCCGTCCCGCCGTGCAGGAAGAATGAGGACGACACTCGGAAGGCCGCTGCTGTTGCGGTGAATGCGCTCTTTTCAACCCGCCTTTGCTGCTAGCCGGCTGGGCCGACAATGAGTGAAGCCCCTGGTAGACGGGTTCACGACCAAGATTTCCTCCCCCACCGGAGGCTTCGTGTGCTTGTCTACCCGTCCGGACTGGACGCTTCCGTCTCTGCCCTGCGCCTGCTGTCGACCGAGCTCCGCCGACGCGGGGAGGTGATCGAAACCGCTGGCGACGCCTGAACACGGAGTGTCAAGCCCTGCTCACCCTCGCCCACCTCCGCAACGGCCACCCCTACGCCCAGCTCGTAGCCGGATTCGGCATCGGAACCACGACCGTCTACCGGTACATCGCCGAGGCTGTGGAGGTCCTGGCCGCTCTCGCACCGAGCCTCGCCGAGGCAGCACGGACCGCCTCGGCAAAGGCGTTCATGCTGCTGGACGGCACACCCCTGCCGATCGACCGCATCGCCGCCGACCGACCGTTCCACTCCGGCAAACACAAGAAGCACGGGCTGAACGTGCAGCTCCTCGCCGAACCCTTCGGCCGACTGCTGGTGGCGCCCCCAGCTTTACCCGGCGCCGTCCACGACATCCGCGCGACTCGTCGACACGGCATCGCCGACACCCTCACCGAGGCAGGCATCGCGTGCTGCGCCGAGCAGAGCTACCGAGGCGCCGGTGGCACGGCCCACGCCTTGTACCGGGGACGGGGCGGGAGACTCTCTCCGTCCCCGGCAGGCCCCACCACCTCGTCAGGCAGCGGCTACACCCTCACCCTGCCCGGCGGCACGGACGCCTTCCCGGGCTTCACCCTGGATCTCGATCGGGCGCCCGGCCTCGCCTACGTCCGGCTGCGATCACCGTGACGATCGAAGCGGCTGTCGGGCTCGCCCCCGTTTTCACGACCACTCCGTCGAGGGGCGCCGCGACAGTACGACGAGACGAGAATGCCGATCATTTCTGATCGTGCCCGGCCGTCGAGTGTCCGAGGTCGTGGCCGCTAGCCTCGATCTTTCGTGAGGGTCCGCTGACGGAGTCGGCGGACCCTCACGCTGTCCGTGGCTGAGGCCGGGCAGGATGGTGTCCCGGGTGTCGCCTCGGGTGGGGCGCCGGGTTCCACTGTTCCGGTCGGGGTGGTGCTGGTGTCGGGACGGGTGAACCGTTGGTTATCCGGGGTCGGGTAGGAGTGCGAGCCGTTCCAGGGCGCCGGTGATCAGGTTGGTCCAGGGCCAGGGCCAGTGCCGGGTGAGGCGGAGGATGCGGCGGCGGCCGGTGGTGACGAGTTGGGCGGCTGCGGAGAAGAGGCGGAACCGCAGTCGGCGGGGTTCCCAGAGCCGGGCGGTGCCGGTCAGGGCGAGCATGGGCATCCAGGCCAGCAGGTCGAGAGCGAGCTGGACGATCTCGAGCCAGATCTTGTTCTGGGCTGTGGTGTGGAGGGGCAGGTTGCGCAGGCCGGTTGCCCGTGCGGCCCGGATCCGGTCCTCCGCGCGGGCCCGCAGCCGGTGGCGGAGT
>NZ_JAAVJB010000274.1 GCF_012034385.1 Streptomyces spiramenti | reverse complement strand
CACCAGCCGAGCGCGCCGGCCCGGTCCCGCCGCCCGGGCCGTTCGCGGCCCGCCCGCGGTCCTCGCGGGTCGGCCCGCCGCCCCGCCACCGCCGTGCGCCCCGACCGTGTCGAAACGGTCGACAGGCCACCGTTCGCACTCCACCATCACTATCTGACGCACAGTCAGATATGGCGCCCAGTGCGGTCGTTCGCAGTCAAATCCTCTGGTAATGCACGCGGGGTGGTCACTCGGTTTCGAAGAGATAGGGTTCCGGCGGATGCGCCACCCACATGGCCGATGGTGTCAGTACCGCCCCCCCCACGTCAGTACCCGAGGAAACACCGCCACGCGCCCGCGCGCATCCCGTGCGACCTCGCCAGCCAACCCATGAGGAACAGATGACCCTGATACAGGTCGGTGCGCTGACACTGGCGGTCCTCCTGGCCGTCACGCTCGTCCTGGCTCTGCGCTGGAGACGGCTGGCCCGTGTCCGCGAGTCGGAGCTGCGCCAGGCTCAGGCCAAGATCACCGCGCGGGACGAAGAGGCGGTCCACTTCGTCGAGACCCGGCTGCGCCGCCTCGCGGACAAGGGCCGGCCCGGTCCGTCGCTGCACCCCACTCTCGCCGAGACCGACTTCGCGCGCGCCCAGGAGCGCGCCCTCCAGGCGATCACCGTCATCGCCCGTGAGTCCGCCCGGCGAGCGGAGCGGCAGATCACGGAGAAGGCCGAGAGCGTCGCCCAGGCATCGGTCCGCGCCGTCACCCAGTCCCTCCAGGCACTCGTCGCCGAACAGCAGATCGCCATCACCGCGATGCTGGAGGGCCACCACAGCGACAAGGTCCTCGCCGACCTCATCCCGATCGACCACGCCTGCAGCCAGCTGGCCCGCCGTGCCCAGATCGTCTCCGTCCTCACCGGCTCCTGGCCGGGACGGCAGCGTGACGATTCCCCGCTGCTGGAGGTCGTCCGGGGCGGCGTCTCCCGCATCCGCGACTACCGCCGCGTGCGGGTCACCGGCGAGCCCACGGAGCACGTCACCAGCCGCGTGGTCGAGCCCGTGGTCCTCGCCGTCGCCGAACTCCTGGACAACGCCGCCCGCCACTCGGCGCCCGGCACCGAGGTCGAGGTCGGCTTCGTCTCCGCGCACAACGGCATCAGCATCGTCATCGACGATGCCGGTATCGGCCTCACCCCCGAGGAGCGGGACCGCGCCGGCCGGCTGCTGACCGGCCAGGAACCGGTACGGCTCACCGAGATGCGCAACCCGCCGCGCTTCGGCTTCGCCGGCGTCGGCATGCTCGCGTCCCGCTACGGCCTGCGCGTCCAGGTGGGCCAGGAATCGGTCCACGGAGGCGTTCGTGCCGTACTGCACATCCCCCGCGAACTGCTCGCAGCCCCGTCGGCCCCGTCCCGGCCGATGAGCCAGATGCCGCCGCTCCCGGAGCCCGCGGCCCGGCCCGCCGCCGCCGAGCCGCAGCAGGCGCCCCAGCCGCTCCCGCAGCGTTCCGCGCAGCCGGCCCCGGTCCCCGCCCACGTCGCCGCGCCCAATCCCTACGAGGACCATGTCGCGGCGCCGCATCAGGCGGCCCCGGAGCTGCCGTCCCAGCAGCAGCCGGCCGCGCACCACCAGCACTCGCCGTACGCCGCCGCGGAGCCCGCCGCCCCGCAGGGCGGCGACCACGAGGAGAGGGAGAGGCACGCCCCCTACCCCGTCGCCGAGGACGGCCTCCCCGTCCGGCGGCGGCAGCGCGGTGGCTCCCACCGCCGCAGCCGGCCCACGGTGCCTTCGAGCCGTCCCCCCGCCCCCGACGCCGGACGCGCCTTCGCCGCGTTCGTGCGTGGCTCGACCTCCAACCACGATGAGGAGAACACCCTGTGAACCCCGCGCCCAACCTGAGCTGGATCCTCGACGAGCTGGTGAGCGTCCCGCACGCCCGGCACGCCGTGCTGCTCTCCGCGGACGGTCTGATGACGGCGACCTCGGAGGGCGTCGACCGCGACCTGGGCGACTCCGTCGCCGCGCTGACCTCCGGCCTCCAGTCGCTCAGCCGGGCAGCCGCGGTCTTCGCCAGCGGGGGTGAGGACCCCTGGGAGCAGACCCTCGTGCAGTTCGGCAACGGGTTCATCTTCATCGTCGCGGCGGGCGAGGGCACCTTCCTGGTCGTCTCCGCGGGCCGGGAGGTCGACATCGAGGCGATGTCGTTCCGCATGGGCAAGACCATCGACCGGGTCGGCCAGGAACTCGGGCTGGCGCCGCGTCAGGCCCCGGTTGGCGGCGCGTGAGCGGCGAGCGCCCGCGTGACGGGCTGGTCCGGAGCTACGTGGTCACCGGTGGTCGGTCCACGCCCAGCCGCAACCACTTCGACGCGATCACGCTGATCACCCGGCCCGACCCCGGGCCGGGCCGCGGCGGACTCTCACCGGAGCAGCGGCACGTCCTGGACCTGCTCGCGTCGAGCGCGCAGTCGGTCGCCGAACTCGGCGCCCGGCTGCGGCTCCCGCTGTCCGTGCTGCGCGTACTGCTCGCCGACCTGATGAGCGGGGGACACATCACCACCCAGCGGTCGATCACCCGGTCGGACCGCCTCGACCGCAAGCTACTGGAGGAAGTCCTTGCTGGACTCCAGCGCCTCTGACCACCGCACCGCGCCGGCGCTGCGCGGTGACGAGCGGACGGTGAAGATCCTGATAGCCGGTCACTTCGGCGCCGGCAAGACCACCTTCGTGCACTCGCTCTCGCAGATCGCTCCGCTGAGCACGGAGGAGGTGATGACGTCCGCCAGCATCGACACCGACCACACCAACCTGCCGAACAAGACCTCCACCACCGTGGCCATGGACTTCGGCCGGCTGTCGCTGACGGACGACCTGGTGCTGTACCTCTTCGGCGCGCCCGGCCAACCCCGGTTCTTCCCCGTCCTCCGGGACCTCGCCTTCGGCGCGCTCGGCGCCCTGGTGCTGGTGGACACCCGCAGGCTGGAGGACACCTACCCGATCCTGGAGCTCATCGAGGACCTCGATCTGCCCTACGCCATCGCGATAAACCGCTTCGACAACGCGCCCGAGCACAGCGTCGAGCGGCTGCGCGAGGTGATGGACCTCGAACCGGAGACCCCGCTGGTCATCTGCGACGCGCGGGAGCACCGGAGTTCGACGGACGCGCTGATCACGCTGACCCGACACGTGCTCACCCTCACCCCGGAGACCATCGCATGACCACCGACCCGTCCGGGGGGCAGTGCCCGGCCCACCGGTCCGCGAACGACACGGCCGGCCACGTCGCCACCGCGACCCAGGAGCCGCCCCCGGACCACCCGCTGCCGATCTACGGCCCGGGGTTCAGCGCCAACCCGCGCGCCACCTACGAACGGCTGCGCGCGCAGGGACCCATCGCGCCGGTGGAGATCTCACCGGGCGTCTACGGGTACCTGACCACCACCTACCGCTCCGCGCTCTACCTGCTGCGCAACACTCCCAACCGGTTCGCCAAGAACCCCCGGCACTGGCAGGCGCTGCGCGAGGGCCACGTCCCCGCCGACAGCCCGGCGGCGATGATGATGGGGCCGCGCGACAACGCGCTCTGGATGGACGGCCCCGCCCACGCGCGGCACCGCCGGGCGATCACCGGCAGCCTGGAGAAGGTCGACACCCACGCGCTGGCGGACACCGTCACCGCCATCGCCGACCAGCTCATCGACGCTTTCTGCGCCGACGGCCGGGCGGACCTGGTGCCGCGCTACGCCGACCCGCTGCCGATGATGACCCTCATCAAGCTGTTCGGCTGCCCCGACGAACTCGGCCACCGGATCGTGCAGGCCATCGGCCAGCTCTTCGACGGCACCGACGCGGCGCAGGCCAACGCCAACGTGCACGCGTCCAACCTGGAACTGGTCTACCTCAAGCGCCGTGAGCCCGCGGACGACGTCACCTCGTGGCTCCTCCAGCACGAGGCCGGTCTGGACGACGAGGAGATGATCCAGACCATTCTCCTGGTCATCGGGGCCTCCACCACCCCGAGCAGCAACCTCATCATGAACGGCCTGCTGCGGATGATCACCGACTCCCGTTTCGCCGGAAACGTGCACGACGGCGTGCAGCCGGTTTCCGACGCCGTGGACGAAGTGCTCTGGAACGACCCGCCGATGGCGAACTACAGCCCGCTCTACGCCCTCGGCTACCAGACCTACGAGGGCATCACCATCCACCCCGGCTACCCCGTGCTGGTGTCGTTCGCCGCCGCCAACTCGGACCCGGCGCTCGGCATCGCCCCGGGGTCCCGCGCAGGCAACCGGGGGCACCTGGCGTTCTCCGCGGGGGTCCACGCCTGCCCGGCGCCGGACCTCGCGCGGATCATCACCGAGACGGCGATCGAGCGCATCCTCGACCGGCTCCAGCCGCTGACGTTCGCCGGGGACATCTCGCGGCGGCCAGGCACCTACCACTCGGGCCTGACCGAGCTCCTCGTCCACTTCCAGCCCACCTCCCCGCTCGCCTCCTCCGAAAGGTGAACCGATGACCGCACAGGCGTCCCAGGGCAGCGGCCCCTACCCACTCGACGGCTCCGGCTCCGACATACACGGGGAGGCCACGGCACTGCGCGACCTCGGTCCCGCGGTCCGTGTCCTCCTCCCCGGCGACATCCCGGCCTGGTCGGTGACCGACCCCGGCCTGATCCGTCGGCTCCTCGCGCACAAGGAGGTGTCCAAGGACGCGCACCAGCACTGGCCCGCCTACCGGGAGGGCCGCATACCGGAGGGCTGGCCGCTGCGCATCTGGGTCGACGTGCGCAACGCGCTCTCCGCGTTCGGGCCCGAGCACACCCGCCTGCGCAAGCCGCTCGCCGCGGCGTTCACCGCGCGCCGGGTACGGGCGCTGGAACCTCAGGTCCAGCAGATGACCGACGCCCTCCTCGACGAGCTGCGGCCGGACGCGGAGAACGGCACCGTCGACCTCCGCGACCAGTTCGCCTGGCGGCTGCCGCTGCTGGTGGTCAACGCCCTCCTCGGCGTGCCGGAGAGCCTGCACGACGAGTTCCGGGACGCCGTCGGCACGCTCTTCGCCACCGACCTCAGCCCCGAGGAGGCGGCGGCCGGCGCGGTCGAGACGTACCGCCTGCTCAACGAGTTGATCGAGCTGAAGACCGAGACCCCGGGCGACGACGTCACCTCGGCGGTCATCGCCGCCCGTGCCGAGGGCGCCCTCGACGACCAGGAACTGCGGGACAGCCTGCTGGTCCTGATCGGCGCCGGGCACGAGACCACCGTCAACCTCATCGACCATGGCATCACCAACCTGCTGCTCCACCCCGAACAGCGGGAGATGGCGGTCAACGGCGAGGTCTCCTGGGACTCGGTGGTCGAGGAGACGCTGCGCCACCAGGCGCCGATCGCCAGCATCATCCTGCGGTTCGCGGTCAACGACCTGACCGACGAGGTGACGGGAATCCACTTCGCCCAGGGCGAGGCGATCGTCATCAACTACGCCGCTGCCGGCCGTGACCCGGTCGTGCACGGCGAGACCGCCGCCGAGTTCGACATCAGCCGGGCCGCCGCCCGCGAGCATCTCGCGTTCGGCCACGGCGTGCACTACTGCGTCGGCGCGCCGCTCGCCCGCATCGAGGGCCGCGTCGCGCTCAGCACCCTCTTCGGCCGCCACCCGGAGCTGGCGCTGGCCGTGGAACCGGAGGAGCTCCAGCCGCTGCCGTCGCTGATCTCCAACGGGCACCAGAGCCTGCCGGTGTACCTGGACCGGGCCGCGGCCCTGCGGACCAGCGCGGCCTGAGGGCCGCGCTG
>NZ_JAAVJB010000273.1 GCF_012034385.1 Streptomyces spiramenti | reverse complement strand
GGTTCCAGGACTACCGGGACGTCGGCGACGGCCCGTACGACGCCATCGCCTCCGTCGGCATGGCCGAGCACGTGGGCGCGGCGGTCGCGGGGGCCGTGCTCGGGCAGCGTCAGCCGTTCCAGGACGTCGTAGAGGTCGCCGGGGACGGTGATCTCGCCGGCGACCCAGGCGCGGGCCAGTCCCATGCGGTCCGGCCGCCACAACAGGCGGCGCAGGGCGCGGCGGTGACGCACCTCCACCAGGGGCGCGTCCGGGGGCCCGGCCTCGCTGCCGTCCCAGGCCCGCAGCCGGAAGGACGGCGGCTCGCCGACGATCTCCTCGGCCAGGCGTGCCAGGCGGTCCGCGACGGGCGTTGTGCCGATCATGTTCCCAGCCAAGCACCGGGCCGCGGTCGGCGCTTGTCCACCTGCTCCGCACGCGGGGCGCCACCACCCGCACGGGCGCACCGCCGCTTCCTCGTCCGGGCGCGTGCCGGGGCGGGGCGGGCCGCCGGGCCCGCGGGAGGGGCGCGGGTCGGGGCCGCGCACGACACCGCCGCCGTTCCCCGGGCGGAGAACGGCGGCGGAGGACGGGACGACGGAGCGGGCGTCAGCCGGCGCTGGTGGCCTCGGCCTTCTCCTTCTTGCCGCTCTCGGCGACGGGCTCGACCGGCGCGGGGCGCGGGACGGCCGGTGCCGGACGGGCGGCGGCGGAGAACTCGTGGCGCGGGTTCTCCATGGCACCGAGGGAGACGACCTCGCGCTTGAGGAACAGGCCGAGCGTCCAGTCGGCGAAGACCCGGATCTTCCGGTTGAAGGTCGGGACGGCCATGCCGTGGTACGTGCGGTGCATGTACCAGGCCAGCCGGCCGCGCAGCCGGATGGTGAACTTGCCGAACTTGATCATCGCGACGCCCTTGCGGAGGCCGAGACCGGCGACGGCACCCTTGTTGGCGTGCTTGTAGTCCTGCTGGGGGAAGCCCCGCAGCTCGGAGATCACGTTGTCACCGAGGACCTTCGCCTGCCGGAGCGCGTGCTGCGCGTTCGGCGGGCACCAGTCGCCCTCGCCCTCGACGAGGTTGGGCACCTGGGCGTTGTCGCCGGCGGCCCAGACGTGGCCGAGGCCGCGGACCCGGAGGGTGGGCTCGACGTCGACGTGTCCACGGGGGCCGAGGGGCAGGCCGAACTCGGCGAGGACCGGGTTGGGCTTGACGCCGGCGGTCCACACGATGGTGGCGGAGTCCGCCTCCACCCCGTTGCTGAGCACGACGCGGCCGTCGACGCAGGACTTCATGGAGGTGCCGAGGTGGATCTCCACCCCGCGCTTCTCCAGGTGCTCGCGGCCCCACTCGCCGAGCTTGGGCCCGACCTCGGGGAGGATCTTGTCGGCGACGTCCACCAGCAGGAAGCGCATGTCCTCGCGCTTGATGGAGGGGTAGTACTTCGCCGCGTCGCGGGCGAGGTCCTCGATCTCACCGATGGTCTCGGCACCGGCGAAGCCGCCGCCGACGAAGACGAAGGTGAGCGCCTTGCGGCGGATCTCCTCGTCGGTGGTGGAGTCGGCGCGGTCGAACTGCTCCAGCACGTGGTTGCGGAGGCCGATGGCCTCCTCCACGCCCTTCATGCCGATGCCTTCCTCGGCGAGGCCGGGGATCGGGAAGGTGCGGGAGACGGCGCCCATGGCGACGACGAGGTAGTCGAAGGGAACTTCGTAGGCGGGTCCGACCAGCGGGGCCACAGTGGCGACCCGGCGGTCCTGATCGATGGTGCTGACCCGCCCGGTGAGCACCTCGGCGCCGGGGAGAACCCGTCGCAGCGGCACGACGACGTGACGCGGCGAGATACTGCCGGCGGCTGCTTCCGGCAGGAAGGGCTGGTACGTCATGTACGAGCGCGGGTCGACGACCGTGACAGTCGCCTCGCGGTAACGCATCTTCTGAAGGATGCGACGCGCGGCATACAGGCCGACATACCCGCCCCCCACGACGAGGATTCGCGGACGCTCCGTGGTGCTCATGCTTCGAGTATCCACCCACCCCCCGGGGGGTGCTCGTGAGGGGGTTCACAAGCTACCGAGGTACCTCTGTTACACTCCCGGCCACCTTCCTGCCGCGGCTCCGCCTCCCGGGGGACGCGCACCGCCCTGACGTGCAGATTCTCTGCCACGGGCGGCGTCCGGGCAACAGGTTTCATACACCGGACATGCGGCCGAAGAGCCCCCGAAACACCCGGGGACGCCTGGTCGTCCCACCTGGTGGACCCGCCACGCCGAAGATCCGCCCGAAAGGCCGACGATCCATGTGAAGAAGTTCACGAAGCTTGTCGCGGGCGACGCGCCGACCGTCCCCCGACCGGTCCCCAGCATGCCGCGACGGCACCGCCGCGCGCACGGGGCCGACCGGCCCGGCGCCGTCCCGAACGCCCCCGTGACAACCGCCGACGCGCCGTCACCGACCCGGCGGGCCGGGCGCCGGCGGGCCGCCTCAGGGCCGGTCGAGAGCCTCCACCGCACGCGTGATGAGCGCTCGGGCTTCGGCGCCGTACACAGCCATGCTCCGCAGGCGTTCGAACGCCGCGGCGTACTGTGCGACCTCCTCGGGCTGCGTCACCGTGAGATCCGCCGAGACCAGCTCGACCGTCACCCGAGCACTGTCGTACATGTGGAACGTTTCCTCGGGCCAGTGCAACCGCGTCGTGTCCATCGGGATGACGCCGAGAGAGACGGCCGGCAACGCACCAGCCGTGAGCAGGTAGCCGAGCTGAGCTCCCATGGAGTCGGCGCCGGCGACTCGATACCGGAGGACGGACTCCTCCACGACCACCACAAAGCGGCGCCCCTGCTCGTGGATGATCCGCGACCGGTCCAGGCGGGCACGCACCGCACCCTCAATGTCCTCCGTCGGCAGGCCGTGCACGGTCGAGGCAATCCCGAGCACCGCACGCACATACCCCGCCGACTGGAGAATTCCCGGGACCAGACCGGCCGAGTAAAGGCGGTGCACCGTCGCCGCGCGGAACACCTGCGTCCGGCTCTCCTGTATGTGCCGCAGCCCCGCGCGTACCTCGTCCCGCCACCTCGTCTGCGGCGACGTGCTTTCCGTGCTCGCCGCGGACCCGCAGCGCTGGGACGCGATCTGCTCGATGTTCGGTGCCGCCTGGTTCGTCGACCCCTCGCGGCTGTTCCCGCTCGTTCTCGACCGCCTGACGCCGGACGGCCGGTTCGTGTTCTCGCAGCCGCCGGCCATCCCCGGCGCCTACGGCCCGCAGGGGATGTACAAGGGTGGCTTCGCGGGCCGGGCCCGGTTCACCTATCGCTACAGCTACCGCCCCGAGGTGTGGCAGCGGCACCTGACGCGAGCCGGGTTCGTGCGAGCCGAGGCTACTGTGCTGGAGGCGCCGACCCCGGGCCACATCGGCACGCTCATCGTGCGCGCGGACGCTCCCGGGAACGGCCCCACCGACACACGACCGTGCCGCGCCGTGCCGCACCGCGACGGATCGGCTGCGACCCGTCGGGGCCGGGGGCCTCAGCGGGCGGGGCGCACGGCCTCGGCCGCTGAGAAGGCGATGCCGTCGAGGATGTCGTGCTCGCTCACCAGAACCTCCGACACGCCCGCGCGTTCCATCACGGCGAGCAGCACCAGCGCGCCCGCGGGCAGCACGTCGACGCGCCCCGGGTGGATCACCGCGTGCGCGGCGCGCTCCGCGTGGCTGGTGGCCAGCAGCATCTCCGAGATCTCGCGCACCCGCTCCAGCGAGACCCGCGACCGGTGGATCGCCACCGAGTCGTAGGCGTCCAGGCCGAGTGCCAGCGCGGCGACCGTGGTCACCGAACCGGCCAGCCCGACCAGCCGCTGCGCGCCGCGGAGCTCCACGCTCTCCTCGGCGAGGTCCAGCGCGGCCTCGATGTCGGCGCGCAGCGCCGCGACCCGCTCCGGGGACGGTGGTTCGCCGAGCACACCGCCCGCCGGGGTGCCGTCGGTGAGGTGACGCTCGGTGAGGCGCACGCAGCCGATGTCGACGCTGCGCGCGGCCCGGACGCTCTCCGCGCCCAGCACGAACTCGGTGGAGCCGCCGCCGATGTCGACGACGAGGGAGTCGCCGCCGCGGCCGTCGCCGGGCAGGCCGCGGGTGGCGCCGGTGAAGGAGAGCCGCGCCTCCTCGTCGCCGGTGACGACCTCGGGGGTCACCCCGAGCAGGTCGCGGACGCCCGCGGTGAACTCGTCGCGGTTCTCGGCGTCCCGCGAGGCGGAGGTGGCGACGAACCGCACGGCTGCCGGGTCGACACCGAGGGCGGAGATCGCCTCGGCGTACTGCCGGCAGGCGGCGAAGGTCCGTTCCAGCGCCTCGGGCGCGAGCCGTCCGGTGCGGTCCACGCCCTGGCCGAGCCGGACGATCTCCATGCGGCGGTCGAGTGAGGTGAGGCGGGAGCCGTCGGGAGCGACGTCCGCGACGAGCAGGCGGATGGAGTTGGTGCCGCAGTCGACGGCCGCGACCCGGGTCGCGCCGTCGGCGGGCCCCGCCGGGGCGGTCCCGTGGGTGTCGGCTCCGGTCACTGGTCCTCCTCCGGCCCCGCGGGCGAGCACGCCGACACGCAGGGCCCCTTGCGCCACCACTCGGGCAGCATGGCGATGGCCTCGTCACCGAGCGGGTTGACGCCCGGTCCGGCGACCAGCGAGTGGCCCACCAGAACGTGCAGGCACTTCACCCGGTCGGGCATGCCGCCGGCGCTGGGGAACCCCTCCAGCACCTCGATGGCGTCCCGGCGCCGCAGGTAGTCCTCGTGGGCCGCCCGGTAGGCGTCGGCGAGGTCGGCGTCCTCGGCGAGCCGCTCGTTCATCTCGCGCATCACACCGTCGGACTCCAGGGTCCCGATGGCTGAGGCGGCACGCGGGCAGGTCAGGTAGTACGTGGTCGGGAACGGGCTGCCGTCCTCCAGGCGCGGCGCGGTCTCCACCACGTCGGGGTTGCCGCAGGGGCAGCGGTGGGCGATGGCGCGCAGGCCGCGCGGCGGGCGGCCCAGCTGCTGCCGGAACGCCTCGATGTCGGCGTCGGTCGGCTCGGAGTGCTCGGTCAGCGGGGGTGGGGTGTCCATCTGCTTCAATCCAGGGTCGGGAGGGGCACGGCGCGACCGCCCGGCGGGCGGCCTCAGCGTGGCTCGTCGGCCCGGTCCACGCCGTCCCAGAGGTTGTCATACCAGGGACGGTTGGCGCCGCTGCGGTCACGGTGGCGGCGGTCGTCCGGTTCGGCGCTGCCCACGTCGGGGAGGGTGAAGCCGACCTCGCCGGGACGTACGTAGTGCAGGTGGCGGCGGGCCTGCTGCTCGACGTAGGCGTCGTCCTGCCAGCGGGCCTTCTCGTCGCGCAGCTCCTCGACGCGCTGCTGCGCCTGCTCGGCCTGGCGCCGCTGGTCGCCGATGTCGGACCGCTGGGAGATGTACTGCCGCAGCGGGTACGCCAGCGCCACCATCAGGGAGCAGATGACGAGCGCCAGCACGGCGGCGCGGCCGGTGAGGCGCGAGCGGCGGGGCGGGCGGCGCAGCCGGCGGTTCTGCGCGCGGTAGACGCGCTCGGCGGCCTGCTCACCCAGCACCTTGAGCCTGGTCGTGGTGGAGAACCTGCTCCGACCCGCGGACACACCGCCTCCTCAGTCACCCGTGGATTCCCGGCCACCGTACGGGACGGGTCCCGGCGGCGGGCGCGTTGGGCCCGGCCGTGCCGCGCGTGTCCGCCGGACGCGGGGGCACGCCGAAGGCGCCGGGCACGAGGCCCGGCGCCGGAAGGACGCGGCGTCCGCCCTGCGGTCGCC
>NZ_JAAVJB010000272.1 GCF_012034385.1 Streptomyces spiramenti | reverse complement strand
GGCGCTGTCCGCAGGAGTCCGTGGGCGCCGTCGCGCCGTCCGCGGTGCCCCGTCCGCCGGGCGCACGGCGACCGAACGTGACCGTCCGCACGGCGGGCGCAGCGGACCGGTCGCCCGCGCGAGTCGTCCCGCCGCACGCTCCGGCGCACGACAAGAGATTGGGCCGGATGGCCGAACGCCCCCGGGACGGCGGAGCGCGAACGGCTCAACCCGCGCTCCTCGGGAACTCTCACGCTCCGTCACATCCAAGGCCGGACGGCATGGCGCCCGCCGGACCGGCCCACCGCGGTGCCCCCGGCGGCACGCCCGTCGCCGCCGCCCGGGGGAGGGCGCTGCCCTGCGGCGAACGGCCCTGTCGCCGACCGCCGCCCGGCTCAGCGCTCCACCGCCGCCCGGTCCTGCGTCCCCGCGCCCGGACCCGCGCGGCCCCGGACCGTCAGCTCCCCTGGCTCGGTGGCACGCTCCCCGGCTCCTCGGCACCCGCGAGGCCGGGCGCCTCCGGCACCGGACCGCCGCACTCGGCCAGCGCGTCCAGCAGCGCCGCCACCGCCGGTACCCCGGCGAGCCCGGGGAGGGTGAGCGCGACGATCTCCCGGCGGGTCGGCGGGCTGACCGGCACGATGCGCACGCCGCGGGGCCGGACCGGCTCCAGCGCCAGCTCCGGCAGCACCGCCACGCCCAGCCCCGCACCGACCAGGGCGACGACCGCCGGGTAGTCGTCGGTGGCCAGGTCGACGCGCGGGGTGAACCCCTCCCCCGCGCAGACCCGCTCCAGCTGCTCCCGGCAGCGCGGACAGCCCGCGATCCACGGCTCGTCGGCGAGGTCGCGCAGCGGCACCCGCGCCGCCTCGGCGTAGCGGTGGCCCGCCGGGAGGACACCGACCAGCAGGTCCGAGCGCAGCCGCCGGACCTCCAGCCCTTCCCAGGGCTCCTCGCCCCGCGCGTCCGGGTAGCGGAACGCCAGCGCGACATCGCAGGCGCCCGCCCGGACCAGCTCCTCGGACCGGGGCGGTTCGGCCTCGGAGAGGGAGACCCGGAGCGCCGGGTGCCGGGCGCGCAGCGCGGCCAGTGCCGCGGGGACCAGGGTGGAGCTGCCGCTGGGGAACGACACCAGCCGGACCTGCCCGGCCCGCAGGCCGGCGATCGCGGAGACCTCGGCCTCGGCGGCGCCGAGCGCGGCCAGCACGCCGTCGGCGTGGCGCGCCAGCACCTCCCCCGCCTCGGTGAGCCGCAGCGTCCGGCCGTCGCGGGTGAGCAGGGGGGTGTGGGCGGCGCCTTCGAGGGCCCGGATCTGCTGGCTGACGGCGGGCTGGGTGATGCCCAGCTCGCGCGCGGCGGCCGAGAAGGAACCGGTGGTCGCGACGGCCCGGAAGACCCTCAGGTGGCGGGCTTCGAACATGAACACAGGATAGGAGCGCGCGGTGGGCGCCGTCGCCCGCGCCGACCGGCGGGGACGCCCGCCGGTCGCGCTCCGGGGGCGTGCGCCCCACCGGGGCAACGGGCGGGGCGCGGGCCCGGGGAAGCTACGGTCGTGGCATGACAACTGCATTGATCACGGGAGCCACGGCCGGGATCGGGGCCGCGTTCGCGCGGCGGTTGGCCCTGGACGGGCACAACCTGGTACTGGTCGCGCGGGACACCGAGCGGCTGGAGCGGCAGGCGGCCGAACTGCACGACCGGCACGGTGTCGAGGTGGCGGTGCTCACCGCGGACCTGGCGGAGGAGGACGGGCTGGTCGCCGTCGAGGAGCGGCTGGGCGACACCCGGCATCCGGTCGACCTGCTGGTCAACAACGCCGGGTTCGCCCTGAAGGGCGGCTACCTGGAGGTGCCGGTCGCCGACGAACTGCGGATGCTGCGGGTGCACTGCGAGGCGGTGCTGCGGCTGACCTCGGCGGCGGCGGCGCCGATGCGCCGCCGGCGGCGCGGCGGGGTGGTCAACGTGGCCTCGGTCGCCGCCTTCGTGCCGCGCGGCACGTACGGGGCGACCAAGGCGTGGGTCGTGCAGTTCACCCAGGGCGCCGCGCACGATCTGGCGGGAAGCGGGGTCCGGCTGATGGCGCTCTGCCCGGGGTTCGTCCGCACCGAGTTCCACGAGCGGGCCGGGATCGGCACCTCCTCGATCCCCAACTGGATGTGGCTGGACGCCGACCGGGTGGTGGACGCGGGGCTGCGCGACCTGGCGCGGGGGCGTTCGCTGTCCGTGCCCGACCCGCGCTACAAGGTGCTGCTGGGCGCCTCGAAGCTGGTCCCCCGGTCGGCGCTCGGAGGCGTGTCCTCGCGGGCGGGGCGCAAGTACGGTCCGCGGCGTGGCGGTACGGATTCCGAGCAGTTGCCCTGATGCCGGGCGGCGGCGGCCGGGACGCGGCGGCGGGGACGTTCCGGCACCGAAACCACCGGCGGGCCGTCCGGGGCCGTGACGCGCCGGTGCCCCCGGACCGGGAGGGTCCGGGGGCACCGTGGTGCGCGCGGCGGCCCGCCGCGAGGCGGGCCACTCGGCGGCGGTGGGTCAGTGGGCGTGACCGTGACCGCCGGCCTCCGGCTCCTCTTCCTTCTTCTCCACCACGAGGGTCTCGGTGGTGAGCAGCAGGGAGGCGATGGAGGCGGCGTTCTCCAGGGCGGAGCGGGTGACCTTCACCGGGTCGATGACGCCGGCCTTGACCAGGTCGCCGTACTCGCCGGTGGAGGCGTTGAAGCCCTGGCCCTTGTCGAGCTCGGCGACCTTGGAGGTGATGACGTAACCCTCCAGGCCGGCGTTCTCGGCGATCCAGCGCAGCGGCTCGACGGCGGCGCGGCGGACCACGGCGGCACCGGTGGCCTCGTCGCCGGCGAGGTCCAGGGAGCCCTCCAGCACCTTGGCGGCGTGCACCAGGGCGGAGCCACCGCCGGAGACGATGCCCTCCTCCACCGCGGCGCGGGTGGCGGAGATGGCGTCCTCGAGGCGGTGCTTCTTCTCCTTGAGCTCCACCTCGGTGGCGGCACCGACGCGGATCACGCAGACGCCGCCGGCGAGCTTGGCGAGGCGCTCCTGGAGCTTCTCGCGGTCCCAGTCCGAGTCGGTGGACTCGATCTCGGCCTTGATCTGCGCGACGCGACCGGCGACGTCCGCCGAGCTGCCGGCACCGTCGACGAGGGTGGTGTCGTCCTTGGTGACCGTGACGCGGCGGGCGGTGCCGAGGGTGTCGAGACCGGCCTGGTCGAGCTTGAGGCCGACCTCCTCGGAGATCACGGTGGCACCGGTGAGGGTGGCCATGTCGGCCAGCATCGACTTGCGGCGGTCACCGAAGCCGGGGGCCTTCACGGCGACCGCGTTGAAGGTGCCGCGGATCTTGTTCACGACGAGGGTGGAGAGCGCCTCGCCCTCGACGTCCTCGGCGATGATCAGCAGGGGCTTGGAGCCGCCGGCCTGCATGACCTTCTCCAGCAGCGGCAGGAGGTCCTGGATGGAGGAGATCTTGCCCTGGTGGATCAGGATGTACGGGTCGTCGAGGACGGCCTCCATGCGCTCCTGGTCGGAGACCATGTAGGGCGAGAGGTAGCCCTTGTCGAAGGCCATGCCCTCGGTGAAGTCCAGCTCCAGACCGAAGGTCTGGGACTCCTCGACGGTGATGACACCGTCCTTGCCGACCTTGTCCATGGCCTCGGCGATGAGCTCGCCGACCTGGGGGTCCTGGGCGGACAGCGCGGCGACAGCGGCGATGTCCTCCTTGGAGTCGATCGGCCGGGCGGCGGCCAGGAGCTCCTCGGTGACGGCCTTGACGGCGGCGTCGATGCCCTTCTTCAGGGCGGCCGGAGAGGCACCCGCAGCCACGTTGCGCAGGCCCTCGCGGACGAGCGCCTGGGCCAGCACGGTCGCGGTGGTGGTGCCGTCACCGGCGATGTCGTTGGTCTTGGTCGCTACTTCCTTGACCAGCTGCGCGCCGAGGTTCTCGAACGCGTCCTCGACCTCGACCTCACGGGCGATGGTGACGCCGTCGTTGGTGATCGTCGGCGCACCGAACTTCTTGTCGATGACGACGTTGCGGCCCCGGGGGCCGATGGTCACCTTCACCGCGTCCGCGAGCTGGTTGACGCCGCGCTCCAGTGCGCGACGGGCGTCCTCGTCGAACTTCAGGATCTTCGCCATGGCTTGCGTGTCCCTATTCCTTGAAACGTCTCTTCGTACGCGAACGGCGCCGCGCCCCTACTCCCGGCATTCCTGCGGGGAGCCGGGGCGCGGGCCTCACAGCGTGGAGAATTACTTCTCGATGATGGCGAGCACGTCGCGCGCCGAGAGGACGAGGTACTCCTCGCCGTTGTACTTCACCTCGGTGCCGCCGTACTTGCTGTACAGCACGATGTCGCCGACCTTCACGTCGAGCGGCAGGCGGTTGCCGTCCTCGAAGCGACCCGGACCGACGGCAAGGACGGTGCCCTCCTGGGGCTTCTCCTTGGCGGTGTCCGGAATGACCAGGCCGGAGGCCGTGGTCTGCTCGGCGTCGAGCGGCTGGACCACGATGCGGTCCTCGAGCGGCTTGATGGCAACCTTGGAGCTGGCGGTCGTCACGTCCGACCTCCCCCTTCGGAGATCTCACGGATTTGCTGTCTGTAGGTGACGCGACCTGCGGATCCGTCGTCGCGGGTGCCGGATCTGCGCGTCGCGTGCTCTGGCACTCCCCCAGGGAGAGTGCCAACAGCGAGACTATGCCCCGGTTAGCACTCAGTCAACCAGAGTGCCAATACGCGTCGGCCCGGTCGCCGCGACGACGACCGGGCCGTACCCGTCGGACCCTTCTCCACCTGCGGCGACACCGCGGCGGACACCTCACGCTCGGTCAGACGTAGTCCTCCAGACGCCCGATGGCGTACCCCTGTTCGGTGGCGGTCCGCACGACGAGCCGCACCATGTCCGTCATGCTGCCGCCCCACTGCCCCTTGCCGCGGAAGTGGGTGAGGATGATGTCCCCCGGGTGGAGCTTCCCGTCGCCCCGACCCCACTCCATCCGGTCGGCGAAGGCCTCCGCGGTCCACAGCGGCACGACCTCCACGCCGCACTCGGCGGCGGCCTTCAACGTGTCCCGGTTGTAGGCGCCGTAGGGCGGCCGGAACATCGTCGGCCGCTCCCCGATCTCCTTCTCCAGCGTGTCCTGCTGGTCGCAGATCTCCTTGCGCTGCTCCGCGAGGGACAGGCGCGGCATCTCCTTGTGGGTGACCGAGTGGTTCTGGATGCGGGCACCCTCCTCCCGCATGGTCCGGAAGTACCCGTAGTCGTCCCGGGAGACGTAGTCGGTGAGGAAGCTGCTGTAGGGGATGTCGAGTTCACGCATCATCCGCAGCAACTCGGGGTCCTTCTCCGCGCCGTCGTCGATGGTGAGGAAGACGACCTTGTCCTCGGTCGGCACCTGCGTGATGACGGGGGGCAGGCCCTTGCCCGTGATGTGCCCGCGCTCGGTGGCCAGCTCCGGCTTCTTCCGGGGCGGCGCGGGAGCGCGCAGCGGGGCCTTGGACAGCTTCCAACTGCCGACGGCGCGCGTCCGCACCTGCTCGGCACGGTCCAGGCGGTCCGCGTAGGCGGAGACCAGCCCGGAGACGGTCCGGGCCTGCGGCGCGCCGAGCGCCAGCGCCCCGCTGGGCGAGAACGGCCAGCCGATCAGCGGCGGCGACTGGGGGGCGGGGGCGGCCTCCGCCGCAGGCCCGTCACCGTCCCCGCGGTCGTCCGCGGCATCGGTGAGTGAGCCCGGCACCAGTGACGGGGGCAGGGCGGCCGGCGCGGTGCCGGGCAGGCCGGGGAGCGGCCCACCGCCGACCACCGGCAGCGGGCCGGCGCCG
>NZ_JAAVJB010000271.1 GCF_012034385.1 Streptomyces spiramenti | reverse complement strand
CACGGTCGAGGCGTCCCGGATCACCGAGCCGTCGGGGCGCCGCAGCACCGCGTAGCCGCGCTCCAACGTCGCCGCCGGCGAGAGCACCCGCACCGCGCGGGCCGGGTAGCCAGGGGCGAGCCCCTCCGCCTCCCGCTCCGCACGCGCCCGGTAGGCGTCCACCTCCGCCCGCGCGAGCCGGCCGGCCTCCGGCAGCCCGAGCCGCGCAACGCCCTCCGCGGTCTCCCGCAGCAGCTCCGTCAACTCCCGCTCGGCCTCGCCCAGTGAGGGCACGTCGGGCGGCAGGTCCGACCTGACCGGTGACACCCGCCACCGCACCGCGGCGCCCGCCCGCCCCTCGGCGGGCCCCACCTCCGGCAGCAGCCCGATCCCCGCCTCGGGGGCCAGCACCGCCTCGCCCGCCTCCAGCGCCGCCGCGTTGAACTCCGGTGGTCCGCACAGTCCCAACGGGTCACCGGGTACCGGGAGGGCCACCCGCAGCGCCCGCACACCCATGCCGCGCAGCCGCGCCAGCGCGACCGCCGGGCTCACCGGCCCCTCCTCCCCGGGGAGGCCGGAGACGCGGTGCGACGCGTCCGCCCCGACCACACCGCTCGCGGCGTCGTCGGGCGAGACACGACCGGTCAGCAACGCGTTCGCCCAGGCGGCGAACCGCCCCGAACGTGGTTCATCCAGCATGTCCGACAGCTTACGAACCCCGCGGGCCGGTCCGTACCGGACAGCCGGCGGCCCGCGTCGGCACGTCAACCGCCTCCTGGGGCGTGGACCGCTCGACCGGTGGCGTAGTTTGGACCCGGGGCCCGCACCCCGGCCGGTTCAGACGGCGACACGACGGCGACTGCACATGGGAGAGATCGCGCGCATGAGCGATGTACTGGAGCTGGTGGACGTATCCGTGGTCCGCGGCGGCCGTGCTCTGGTGGACCAGGTGTCCTGGTCGGTCGCCGAGGGCGAGCGCTGGGTGATCCTCGGCCCCAACGGCGCGGGCAAGACCACCCTGCTGAACGTCGCCTCCAGCTACCTCTTCCCGACCACCGGCACCGTCCAGATCCTGGGCGAGAAGCTCGGTGCGGTCGACGTGTTCGAGCTCCGGCCCCGGGTCGGCGTGGCGGGCAGCGCGCTCGCGGCCCGCCTGCCGCGCAGTCAGACCGTGCTGCAGACCGTCCTCACCGCCGCCTACGGCGTCACCGCCGGCTGGCGCGAGCAGTACGACGAGGTCGACGAGCAGCGTGCCCGGGCCTTCCTCGACCGGCTCGGGATGAGCGGCCACCTCGACCGCACCTTCGGCACGCTCTCCGAGGGCGAGCGCAAGCGCACCCAGATCGCCCGCGCGATGATGACCGACCCGGAGCTGCTCCTGCTCGACGAGCCGGCGGCCGGCCTCGACCTCGGCGGCCGTGAGGACCTCGTGCGGCGGCTGGGCAGGCTCGCCCGCGACCCGTTCGCCCCCTCGATGATCATGGTGACGCACCACGTCGAGGAGATCCCGCCGGGCTTCACCCACCTGCTCCTGATCCAGCGGGGCAAGATTCTGGCCGCCGGGCCTCTCGGCGAGGTACTCACTTCGGCCAACCTCTCGCGCTGCTTCGGCCTCCCGCTGCTCGTGGAGCAGCAGGGTGACCGCTACACGGCCAAGGGCCTGCCCCTCACCTGACGATCGCGCTCTGTCCCGCGACGGCTACGACCCCTACCATGGGGAGCGTGGACTTCTGGGTGTGGTGGCTGATCGCCGCCGGAGGCTTTGCGATCCCGCTCGTGCTGACCGCGATGCCGGAGTTCGGCATGCTCTCGGTCGGTGCCGTCGCCGCTGCCGCGGTCTCGGGGATCACCGACAACCTGGCGGTGCAGGTGGTCCTCTTCTGCGTCGTCTCGACCGCGCTGATCCTGGTGGTGCGTCCGATCGCCAGACGCTCGCGCGAACAGCCGCCCGGTGTCAGCACCGGCGTCGACGCCCTGAAGGGGCGCTCCGCCGTGGTGGTCGAACGTGTCGACGCGCACCGGGGGCAGGTGAAGCTCGCGGGGGAGGTCTGGTCGGCCCGCGCGCTCGACGGTGGCGAGATCTTCGAACCGGGCACCCAGGTGAGCATCGTGGAGATCGACGGGGCAACCGCCGTCGTGATGTGATGGATCACCTCACGTAGCCGGCGTCACACTCAAGTGGCCCACCGGCCCTTTCAGTTCCAGTCGCAAGGGGAGTCACGATGGACGCCGTCATCATCGTGCTGGTCATCCTGGTGGTGCTGGTCTTCATTGCACTCATCAAGACGATCCAGGTCATCCAGCAGGCCAGTGCGGCCATCGTGGAGCGGTTCGGCCGCTACACCCGGACGCTCAACGCCGGCCTGAACATCGTGGTGCCGTTCATCGACACCATCCGCAACCGCATCGACCTCCGCGAGCAGGTCGTGCCCTTCCCCCCGCAGCCGGTGATCACCCAGGACAACCTGGTCGTGAACATCGACACCGTCATCTACTACCAGGTGACCGACGCCCGCGCCGCGACCTACGAGGTCTCGAACTTCATCCAGGCGATCGAGCAGCTGACCGTCACCACCCTCCGCAACATCATCGGTGGCATGGACCTGGAGCGGACCCTCACCTCGCGTGAGGAGATCAACGCGGCCCTCCGCGGCGTCCTCGACGAGGCCACCGGCAAGTGGGGCATCCGCGTCAACCGTGTCGAGCTGAAGGCGATCGAGCCGCCCACCTCCATCCAGGACTCGATGGAGAAGCAGATGCGCGCCGACCGCGACAAGCGCGCCGCGATCCTCCAGGCCGAAGGTGTGCGGCAGTCGGAGATCCTCCAGGCCGAAGGCGCCAAGCAGTCCGAGATCCTGCGGGCCGAGGGTGACGCCAAGGCAGCCGCCCTGCGTGCCGAAGGTGAGGCCCAGGCCATCCGGACCGTCTTCGAGGCGATCCACGCCGGTGACGCGGACCAGAAGCTGCTCTCCTACCAGTACGTCCAGATGCTGCCGAAGATCGCCGAGGGCAGCGCCAACAAGCTCTGGATCGTGCCCAGCGAGATCGGTGAGGCGCTCAAGGGACTCGGCGGCAGCCTGGGCAAGCTGACCCAGCCGGAAGGCGGCGGCGACGGCGGCGCCTCCGCGCCCGCCCCGGGGAGGGATGTCTCCCCGCCGAAGCTGGACAAGCCGGCCGGCCCGCCGCCCCCGCGGCTGACCTGACCCGCCCGCTCATGACGCCGGCCCGAACCCCTCGCGAGGGGTTCGGGCCGGCGTCATGAGCGGGCGGGCCGCGGGGGCCGGCGGTCAGGCGACCGCGGGGCGTCGCAGCCATTCCGGCAGCAACGCCCCGTCCCGGCCGTCCAGCCCCAGGAGGAGCGCGTCGCCCGGCGTGGGCTCGAACGGCTTCACCAGCAGACTCATCCCCGCCTGGGCAGGCGTGCGGTCGGCCTTGCGGTGGTTGTCCTCGCCGCAGGCGGCCACGGTGTTCAGCCAGCTGTCCTCGCCACCGTGTGACCGCGGGACGATGTGGTCCACGGTGCTGGCACGACGACCGCAGTACCCGCAACGGAAGCCGTCCCGCACCAGCACACCCCGCCGCGACCATGGCGCCCGCTGCTTGTAGGGGACCTTCACGTAGCGGCACAGCCGCACCACGCGCGGCACCGGTACCTCGACACTCGCTGCCCGCAGCAACCGAGAGGGGTCCGCCTGCTCCACCACCGCCTTGTGCTGCATCACCAGCACGACCGCACGTTGCAGCGGCACCGCCGACAGCGGCTCGAAACTCGCGTTGAGCACCAGCGTCCTGCGCATCCCGCCCACCTCCGGTCCCGACCCACCCGCCGTGGGCACGTTTTCACTCTGCCCAGGCGGAGCGGTCGGGACAACGGATTTACCGGGAAGTTCGCCCGCTCACCCCTGAGAGGCAACCTCATGGGTGCCGATCAGCTGGGCGCGGCCGATCGCGTGGAAGCGCAGCATGAAGCCGACCTGCGCGGGAGTGGCGTCCCGGTCCGGGCCGAGGTGCTCGGTGTCGACGGCGTAGACGGTGAACACGTAGCGGTGCTCGCCGTCGCCGGGCGGCGGGGCCGCTCCCTCGAAACCGTGGCCACCGCCGTCGTTGCGGACCTGGACGCTGCCGGACGGCATACCGCCGTGCCCGGGGGCCCCGGCGTTGCGCGGCAGCTCGGTCACGCTCGCGGGGATGTCGAACGCGACCCAGTGCCAGTAGCCGCTTCCGGTCGGAGCGTCCGGGTCGAAGCAGGTGACCGCGTAGCTCTTCGTGCCGTCGGGGGCGCCGGCCCATCGCAGGTGCGGCGAGGTGTCGCCCTTCGCCTTCACCTGGTCGTCCTTGATCGCCATGCCGTCGAGCACGTCGTCGCTGATGAGGGTGAAGGACTCGACGGGCGGGTGGAAGGCGTGGGGGAGCGGGCGGCGGGACTCGGTCATGGTGGCCTCCTCGTCTGGCGAACGGTGCGTTGTCGGCCAGGGTAATGATCACGAAGGCCCTCCGTCAGGAGGCGCGTGCGTCGGCAAGTCGCGTTCCAGGCAAGCCTGTCGGCGGGTACGCGGAGCCGCGGACAGCACGGACCGACGGCCGCGGGTGTACCCGCCCGCGGCCCGGTGCACCCGCGGGACATCCGGGTCGTGCACCTCACGGCCGGCGGGCCCGCCGTACCGGACGTCGCGTGGTGATACTGGAGGGCATGCCCGAGACCGACGCCTCCGAGCGCCGCCGCGCCACCCCGGCCGGGGTCGGCGACCGGCTGGCCCGCTCCTTCTTCGACCGCCCCGTCCTCACCGTCGCCCCCGACCTGCTCGGCAGGGTCCTGGTGCGCGACGAACCCCGTGGGCAGGTGCTGCTGCGCGTCACCGAGGTGGAGGCCTACGACGGCGCCGACGACCCGGGCTCGCACGCGTACCGGGGCCGCACCGCCCGCAACGGGGTGATGTTCGGCCCGCCGGGCCACGCCTACGTCTACTTCACCTACGGCATGTGGCACTGCCTGAACCTGGTCTGCCATCCCGAGGGACGTGCGGGCGGCGTCCTGTTGCGCGCGGGCGAGGTGCTGGGCGGCGCCGAGCTGGCGCGGCCCAGGCGGAGCAGCGCCCGGAACGACCACGAGCTGGCCCGTGGGCCGGCTCGCCTGGCCACCGCCCTCGACGTCGACCGCTCCCTGGACGGCACGGACGTCTGCGCCACTCCGGCCGGACCGCTCTCCGTGCACGCGGGCATCCCCGTCGCCGCGTCCGCGGTCCTGAACGGGCCGAGGACCGGGGTCTCCGGCGAGGGCGGGGTGCACCCCTGGCGGTTCTGGATCGACGGTGACCGCACCGTGAGTCCCTACCGCGCCCACCGTCCCAGGAACCGGACCGCCACCGGGACTTGACGCCGAGGACATCGGGCCGTAACGTGGAACGAGTCGCTGAGAGGATGTCGGTCGATCGCGAGTGCCCCAAGGGCCCGCGGACCGAGTCACGCGAGGTGACAGTCAACCTGAGATTCGATACCGCCGGACTTCCGGTCGGTATCGTTGCGTCGCATTCCTTCCGGGAATCGTTCGGGCGGGGCCGATTAGGCGCTGAACGGAAAGACAGCTAAGGTTGGCAACGCCGAAGGGGAAACCCGGAGGAAAGGCGAAAAGCCGAGAGATTGTCCCCGCCGACCGGGGGTCAGGATCACGAAAGTGAGTCTGATAGAGTCGGAGACACAAAGAAAGACCGAAGGGAAAGCCCGGAGGGTCTGCTGGAAGGCAGCCCGAAGGAAGCGTCCGTTCCTTGAGAACTCAACAGCGTGCCAAAAGTCAACGCCAAATATGTTGATACCCCGTCCGGTCGGCAGGTTTCCTGCTGGTGGACGAGGTTCCTTTGAAGAAACA
>NZ_JAAVJB010000270.1 GCF_012034385.1 Streptomyces spiramenti | reverse complement strand
CCCGTCGACCGCAAGCGCCATGGCCCGCACCGGATCGCCGCCGGCGGCCGACGGGCCGTCCCGCCCGACGCGCCCGGGGGACGTGCGACGACCACCGGCACCGGCGCCCGGTCCGGCGGTGGCGTGTGACCGCCGCCGACCCGCAGCGCCTGGTGCTGATGGCGCTCCTGGCGCCGTTCGCCGGGCGCGTCCCGCCCCTGGTCCTGCCCGCCGGGCAGCCCACCTCTTCTCGGCCCCCGCACGGGCCGCCCCTCACCCACCCTCCTGGGAGGACCTCCCGATGAACCGCCTCTCCCGCCTCGCCGCGGCCCGGCCACGCACCGTGATCGCGGCCTGGCTGCTGGTTCTGGTGGCCGCGCTCCCCTTCGGTCTGCAACTCGGCGACGCCCTCAAGGCCGGGGGCTTCTCCGACCCCCGTGGCGAGTCGGCGCAGGCGCAGCAGACGCTGGAGCGCGCCTTCGACGAAGCGGCCAACGCCCTGCTGGTGGTCCTGCACGACCCGGGCGGCGACGTCACCGGGGCCGTCGCCACCGCCCGCGAGGCGGCGGACCGCGACGGTGTCTCGGCGATCACCGACCACCGCGACGAGCCCGCCTGGCTCTCGCAGGACAGCCGCACCACCTTCCTGGTGGTCGGCTTCACCAGTGACAACACCACCGTGCAGAACCTGGTGCCCGCCCTCACCGAAGACGTGCGCGCCGCGGTCGGGGAGAACGCGGAGGTCCACGTCACCGGAGCGCCCGCGCTGGACTACGCGCTGAACATCCACTCCAAGGACGACGCGACGCGTGCCGAACTCATCGCCTTCCCGGTGCTGTTCGTCGTGCTGCTCCTGGTCTTCCGCTCCGTCGCGGCCATGGCCGTTCCGCTCGTGATGGCCGGCGTGACCCTGGGGATCACCCAGGCCATCGGCTACGGCTTCACGCGGCTCACCGACGTGAACAGCCTGTTCGTCAACATCGTCACCATGGTGGGTCTGGCCGTCGCCGTGGACTACTCGCTCTTCGTGGTCAAGCGGTTCCGCGAGGAGCTGGCCACCGGGCGGCCCGTCCCCGAGGCGCTGGACCGCTCGATGCGCACGGCCGGCCACTCCGTGCTCTTCGGCGGCCTCGCCGTCGTCGTCGCGCTGGCGGCGCTCTTCATTCCGCGGGCGATGTCCTTCACCTCCATCGCGCTGGGCGGCACCGCCGTCACCGTGGTCGCGGTGCTGATGGCGCTCTCGCTGCTGCCGGCGGTCCTCACCCTCCTGGGCCACCGCATCGGATGGGGGGCAGTACCGCTGGACCGGGTGACCGCACGGCTGCGGCCCCACTCCCGGCGGGGCGCGTCCGCGCCGCGGGCGGGCCGGCTGCCGGTGGCAGCGCGTCGGCCCGCCGTGGTGCTGGCCGCGCTGACCGCCGGGTTCGCCCTGCTGGCCTTTCCCGCGACCCAGCTGACGCTGCATGTGCCGGCCGCGAGCGCCGACATCCTGCCCGAGGGCGACAGCGCGCGCACCGGGGCCGAGCTGGTGGCCGACGAGATCGGGTCGCGCGACGTGTTCCCGGTGACCGCCGTACTGTCGGCCCCGGCGGAGAACGCCGGGCAACTGCTGCAAGCCGTAGCAGAGTTCGCCGATCGTGCCGCCGCGGCCGACCACGTCGACGAGGTACGCGCCGTGACCGGGCTCGGCATCGCCGACAGCGATCTGCCGAGCGTGCTCGACGGCACCGCCGACTCACCCGCGCCCGAGGTCACCGACGCCCTGTGGGCCACCGACGGCGACCGGGTGGTCTCCCGGGTGGCGGTCCTCACCGACGCCGACCCGGACTCCGCCGCCGCCCATCATCTGGTCGAGGAGCTCCGCGAACCGCTCGGCTCCTCGGCCGAGGGCGTCCAGATCCAGCTGGCGGGTGCCACCGCCACCGGCGCGGACTTCGACCGGCTCGTCCTCGACTCTGCCCCCATGGTGGTGATCTGGGTCGCGGCGCTCAGCCTGCTGATCCTCTCCATCGCCTTCCGAACGCTCCTGCTGCCGGTCCTCGCACTGGTCTTCAACCTCATGGTGGTGGCCGCCTCGCTCGGGGTTCTCGCCCTGATCTCGACCGATGCGGAGAACACCGTCAACAGCGTCACCCCGCTGGTGCTGTTCGCCGTGATGTTCGGGCTGAGCATGGACTACATGGTGATCATGTTCTCGCGCATGCGGGAGATGTACGCCGACGGCGCCACCCACCGCGACGCCGTGCTGGGCGGGCTCGCCCGCACCGCGGGGATGATCAACGGCGCCGCCGCCATCATGATCGCCGTTTTCATCTCCTTCACCAGTGCCGAGATCAGCATCGTCCGCGAGCTGGGCATCAGCCTCGCCGTCGCCGTGCTGCTCGACGCGGTGGTCGTGCGACGCCTGGTGATGCCGGCCGCCCTGCTGCTCATCGGCGAGCGCACCTGGGGAGCGGCACGGCGCGGCGACGCGGTGGCGCCGCGCCCGGGGGACGGCGACGGCCCCACCGACCGAATCACCACGCAGGCCGCGGCGGGGGAGCCGCTTCCGGGGGAGGACACCGATGCACACGACAGAGCGCTCGTTCGCTGACGTCACGGTCGTACTGGAGGGCAGCGGCCGGGTCCAGTGGCGGCCACTGGGGTGCCGCGGCCTGGCCGCCGCCACCGGGATCTGGCCGACACCCGCCCAGCGCGCGGCCCTGGAGCAACGGTTGGCGGTGGGACACCTCCTGGTGGTCGTCGCGGACGCCCCGTACGCGTCGGTGGATCTCATGCCGGAGGAAGTGCCGCATCTGGCAGCCGAGTTACTACCCGAGCTCCGGCTCGACCCCGACGGCTTCGGCCAGCTGCGGGTCACCGCGTTCGACTGGATGCCGGAGGCCGCAGCCGCCTGCGGCCACGGCTTCCTCCGCCGGGCGGCCGACCTGAGGTCGGCCCCCGGCGGGGGCCTCCTGCCCGACCTCCTGCAACAGGAGGCCGTCACCGGCCAGGTCAGGTTCGTCCACCGGGCAGGCCACCGGCCCCTCACCCCGGCCCAGTTGGCAGACCTCGCCGCCACCACCCGACGACTGACGGGAAGCACACTGTGACCACCGACCAGGACGCCGGCGCGGCCGGTGCCGCCTCCCCGTCTCCCCCGACCTCCGACCCGCCGGTGATCGCGATCACCGGCGCGGGCCGCGGCCTCGGCCTGCTCACCACGGCCGAACTACTCCGCCGCGGCAGCCTGGTCATCGCCAACCACCGCTCCGAATCGGAGGAGTTGCGGCTGCTGACCAAGGAGTTCCCCGACCGGCTCGTGATGCTGCCCGGCGACATCGGCGAGGAGGCCACCGCGGTCGCACTCGCCGGAGCGGCACGAAAGCTGGGGCGGCTCGACGCGGTCGTCCACAACGCGGGGATCGCCCGCGACGAGGCCCTGGTCCGGATGCCCGCAGAGGACTGGGACCTCGTCCACCGCACCAACGTCCGCGGCGCGTTCCTGGTCACCAAGCACGCGCTGCGCCTGATGATGCGGCGCCGCACCGGCCGCATGGTCTACGTCTCCTCCGTGGTGGCCCACACCGGCAACCCCGGACAGGCCGCCTACGCCGCCTCCAAGTCGGCGCTCCAGGGGCTCTCCCAGTCGGTGGCCCAGGAGTACGCGCCCTACAACATCCGCACCGTGGTCGTCTCCCCCGGTCTGCTCGACACGGGGCTGGCCACCCACATCCCCGACGCCCACCGCTCCCGTCTCCTCTCGCACTCGCTGGGGGGTGAGACCGACGCCCGGCACACGGCCGCACTGATCGCCTACCTCACGACCCCCGAGAGCGCGTCGATCAACGCGACCGTCGTCCGGGCGGACGGCGGCATCCGCTACTGACGGCCCGAAGCGGGGCGGCGCCCGCGGTACCGGCGCCGCCCCGGCTGCCCGCACCACCGCACCCACCGCACCCCCGAGGAGGCACATCGTGAACGAACAGCAGAGCGTGCGACGGCTGGCAGGCAGCCGCGACGCGACCCGCGCCATCCTGCTGGACCCCGGCGCCCTGCCCGAGTGGAACCCCGCGATCACCGGCCTCACCCTGCCGCCCGTCGTCGGCACCTCCCGGGAACGGCCGACCGTGGGCCACCGCTACCCCGTCACCGGCGTGCGCGGCCTGCGCGGCCACCTCTCCTACACCGGGATCGACGAGGACCGGATCACCATGCGGATCTCCCTCAACGGCCTGACCGAGGACAACTGGTGGACCCTGGTCGAGGCGGACGGCGACGCCCCCGCGACCCTCGTCGGCCACGGCATCTCCCACCGCGGCCCGCTGGCGCTGCTGCTGTCCGCGGCGTTCCGCGGTGTCTGCGACCTGCGACTCGACCGACTCGCCGCGCGGCTGCGCACGGCGGGCCACCCCTGCTGACCCCGGTCGGCCCCCGCCGCTCGGGCGCGGACGGCGCCCCCCCCGTGCCGCGGACGGGGCGGGCCGCCCGCCGCAGGGTCAACCCACCCGGTAGCTCTCGGCGATGGTCGGGAAGACATCGGCGATGGCGTCCCGGTCGTCCTCGGTGCCCTGGACCATGACCACGTGGTAGTCGTCGCCGATGAGCATGGCGCGGTTGCGGACGAACTGCCGTCCCTCCCCGCCGTCCCAGAGGAAGTCGCCCTCCGCCAGGGCGACCTGGCCGACAGTGATGCTCCGCAGGCTCCCCGAGGAACGCCACGGCGCGTCGCGGTAGCCCTGGAGTTCGGGCTGGCTCTGGAGCTGGTACTCCATGGGAGTGTCCCCGAACTCCGCCGAGCCGTCCCGGCCGGGCACCACGGTGAGGACCAGCCCGTCACCCTCGAAGGTGACCTGTCCGTCCGGCCCGGTACCGCGCTCCCATCCCTCGGGCAGTGCCAGACCGAAACCGGCGTCGTCGCTCACCGCCTCGAAGCCGTCGGGAGCGGGGACGGGCTCGCCGGTCGCCTCCGGGTCGTTGCCGGTGTCGTCCGGCTCCTCGCCGGAACCGTCCGGCGCGGGCCCGCCGTCGCCGGAGGGAGCACCGCCCGGGGAGGCGGTGTCGCGCCGTTCGTCCTCGTCCGGCATGAAGAGCAACGCGAAGGCCATGGCACCCGCGACGAGGCAGAACACGGCGACGAGCAGCAGCCTGCCGAGCGCCCGGGGGCTGCCACTGCGGCGCTTCCGCTTCGAGACGAGTTCGCCGCGGTGGCGGACGATGGGCAGCCTCGTCGGGTCGGACGGCCGCCCGGCCTCCAGCATCGGCGGCAGCGTCACCGTGCGGCGCCCGACGTCGGGTTCGGGGGCGGAGCGGATGATCGAGCGCAGCCAGCCCCGCAGTTCCTCCTCCCGGGGCCGCTCCGTCGGGTCCTGCCGCAGCAGCGACTCCACGACGGGCCGCAGCGCGCCGCACTCCTCCGCGAACGCCGGCTGTTCGGCGATGACGGCCTGGACCAGCTCGGCGACGCTGTCCTCGGGGTAGGGCGGGTGGCCCTGCACCGCGCGGAACAGCAGCGCGCCGAGCGCCCACAGGTCGGCCGCCGGGCCGACGGGCGGGGACAACCGCCAGTGCTCGTGGACCGGACCGGCCTGTTCGGGGGCCCAGCGCTCGGTGACGGCGCCGACCGTCGTCATGCGGGCCTGGCGGGCCCGGTCGGCCGCCAACGCGTTGTCGGGGCCGCGGTACCGTCCCGCGGCACCCGGGACGATGCCCGTGCCGGCCTGCCGCTCCGGCACCGTCTCGGCTTCCTGCACCGGGATCTTCGGCAGCCGCTCGGTGACCGCGTCGCGCGCGGGCGGCAACGCGGGGGTGGCCCGGGAGAGCGGGTCACGACCGGGCGCCGGGGGGCGCGGCGGGGCGGCCTCCCAGCCGGTGGCGACCGCGCGGCTGGGCGAGGGG